>JAJYBT010000174.1 GCA_021778875.1 Acidobacteriota bacterium
CGATGCGCTGGACGGGCTGCTGACGCCGGAAGAGGAAGCAGTCTTCACGCAGCACATGGCAGTGTGCCCGGCGTGTACGGCATTGTTTGAGGAGTCGCGGCGAGGGCGCGAGTGGATGGAGTTCCTCTCGCCCGAGCCGGAGGTTCCCGAGGGGTTGCTGGACCGGATTCTGGCCCAGACCGGCCCGGGCAAGGCGGCGAACGCGGGGCTGGTGACCAGCGCGGGCAACGTGCTCCCCATGCCTCCCGCGTGGCAGCGCCCCGGCGTCGTGGGCTGGATCCATCGCTTTGCCGAGCCGCGCCTGATGATGACGGCGGCAATGGCCTTCTTCTCCATTGCACTGACTTTGAACTTGACCGGGGTACAGTTGTCGGACCTGAAGCTCGCGAACCTGCGGCCCAGCGCGGTCCGCTCGTTCATGGAGCGCCGGCTCACGATGGCCTCGACCCCGATCATTCGCTACTACGACCACCTTCGCCTGGTATACGAAGTCGAAACGCGGATGCGGGAGCTGCGCCGCACCACGCAAGGCGAGGGCAACGACAACCAGCAGCCGAACGACGCCCAGCCGGCAGCGCCCGGGGAATCGAAACAGAACCTCGACCGCAAAGACGGAGGATCTCGCGTGGATCCGCCGCAGCAGTCGGGGACCCCGGCGTTGAAAGATTCCTCCGATTACGTGGAGGCATCCCTTACACTTCAGGACCGGCAAGCGCAGTCTGGACAGGGGAAGCATGTTCGCGCGGAATTTGCGTGGGCAGCTGGGGGCTCTGACGTAACGGAGGGGCCACAGGCGGGCGCACGGGTTTCCAGCGGGAACGCTGATTCTGTACAGAACGGCTCCGCAACAGGAAGTTGGGAAAGGAGCACAGTATGGACTGCGTAAATCATGCTGGAGTGACGGCAACAGCGTATTGCCAGAACTGCGGCAAAGCCATGTGCGCTGCGTGCGTTCGCACCGCGCCAGGAGGGCAGGTGCTCTGCGAGCCGTGCTTTATGGCCTGGCAGCGGATGCAACAGCCGTTCGTGGCGCCACCGGCCGGCGTGCCCAGCCCGGCGGCTGCCGCTGTGCTGGGGCTGATTCCCGGTGTCGGCGCGATGTATAACGGCCAGTTCTTCAAGGGCCTCATCCATGTGGTGATCTTCGCGATGCTGGTGACCATCTCGGGCCAGTACGCGATCTTCGGGATCTTCATAGCGGCGTGGATTCTGTACCAGTCGTTTGAGGCCTATCACACGGCCATCGCGCGGCGCGACGGACTGCCGCTCCCCGATCCGCTGGGGCTGAATGAAGTGGGCAACTGGCTGAACCTCGGAATGCACTCGCGGCCGCCGTATCCGGGCCAGCCCGGCGCAGGACCAATGCCCGGACCAGCGCCCGGAACTGCTCCCGGCTCTGCGCCCGGATTTGTCTCCGGAGCCGCTCCCGGTCCCGTGCCGCCGCCGTATGAAGCAGCCGGATACCAGCAGCCTCCGTATCAGCCTCCGTATCAGGCGCCCTATCAGGCCCCATATCCGCCGATGGGCGTTGAGGTTGAGCCTCCTCCCGTGCCGCCCGTCTACTGGAAGCGCAAGGAGCCAATCGGTGCGGTCATTCTCATCGGCTTCGGGCTGATTCTGCTCATGAACCAGATGGGCTTCGTAACCGCGCGCATCGTGCACTTCCTGTGGCCGCTGATCTTTATCGGCCTGGGCGCGTGGCTGATCGTTCGCCGCGTTGGAGACACGAAGGGAGGCCCGCAATGAACCGCTACATTCTCATCCGCCGACTCAGAGGGCCAGCCATTCTGCTGCTCATCGGGATTATTGCGTTGCTGCACCAGGTGAACCTGGCCCACTGGGGACTGTTTGTTCCGCTGCTCCTGATTCTGATTGGCGTGCTGAAGCTGGCCGAGAGGGCTGCCCTGGCCACGGCAAGCGATATTCCGCAGTACCCCGGCTATCCCGGCGGATATCCGGGCTACCCATACGCGGGTGGCGCTCCGCAGGCACCGGCGCCGACGGGTACCTCCATCGTGCCCGCGCCGCCGCAGACTCCGGATGAGGGAATGAAGGGAGGAGAGCTATGAGCAGCGTGCCTCCATCCACACCTCCGGGCGGGATGCCGCCCCCGTATGATCCGCGAACGCAGTGGCGGGTCTACCAGGATCAGCAGAAAGCCGCGTGGCGCTCGCAGCGCGATGCGTGGAAGGCGCAGCAGAAGGCATGGCGGGCGCGCGCCGAGGAGATGCGCGGGCCGCGAGTGTCCTCCGTGGTGGGCCCCATCATTCTCATCGCGGCCGGCGTCGTGGGATTGCTGCTCTACAGCGGCCGCATCTCTCCGGGAACCTTCTGGGGCTGGTACGGGCACTGGTGGCCGCTGCTGCTCATCCTTGCCGGGCTGGCGCTGCTGGGCGAGTGGGCGCTGGACCTGCGGCGCACCACGCCGGTGCGGCGCAGCTCAGGCTTTGTGGGCATCCTGATTCTGCTGGCCGTGGTCGGCCTCGCCGCGTCCAACTGGAACAGCGTCTGGGGTCCGATGCGCGCGCAGTGGGGCGACCAGGACGACAACTTCTTCAACATGCTCGGCCTGCCCGAGCATGACCTGGACCAGCCGGCAATCAGCATGCCGATTCCGGCCAGCGCCACCGTGCAGATTGAGAACCCGCGTGGAGACGTAAGCATAGCGGCCGGCGACGGAACGGAGATGCAGGTGCAGGCGCATGAGATTGCCTTTGCCAGCTCGGACGACGATGCAAAGAAGATCTTCGATGCCGAGGCCGTCCATGCCACCGTAACCGGGAACGCCGTGCTGGTAAAGACCGACGGCAACAGCAGCGGCCGCGTTGACCTGACCATCACCGTGCCAAAGACGGTGGCGGCAACGGTCAACTCCGGCCATGGCACGGTAACGGTAGCCGGGCTGGGCGCGGGCGCAAACGTCACCTCGTCGCACGGCGATGTCCATCTGAACTCCATCCAGGGATCGGTGCAGGTGCATTTCTCCAGCAATCGCGGCGACTTCTCCGCGCACCAGATTGACGGCGACCTGACCGCCGACGGCAACTGCAACGACGTCACCTTCTCTGAGATCAAGGGCAAGGTCACAATGAACGGCGAGATCTTCGGCGACGTTCACATGGAGATGATCGGCGGGCCGCTGCACGTGCACACGTCGGTGACGGAGCTGGAAGTGGCCTCGCTGCCGGGCGATCTGACGCTGAACTCCGACGATCTGCGGGTCACGCAGGGCAAGGGCCTGGTGCGCGTGGTAACGCATGCCAAGGACGTGGACCTGAGCCAGATCGCGGGCGACACCTACGTGGAAGACCGCGACGGCCGTATCGCCGTGGCTCCGGCGGGCAGCTTTGCGGTGGAGGCCAAGAACCGCAAGGGCGACGTGGAGGTGACGCTGCCGCCCAATGCGCAGGTAAACGTGGAAGGCAACGCGCGCAACGGAGACATTGTGACGGACTTTCCGCTGTCGGTAACGGGAGCGGAGAACAAGACCGTGAGCGGCCGCATCGGCGCCGGTGGACCCCGCGTGTATGTGAGCGCGGAGAACGGCGATGTACGCATCAAGCGCGGCTCGGACGTGGGCAGCCTTCCGCCCTTGCCGCCCGTTCCGCCGCAACCCAACGCGCCGCATCTGAAGGCGCCCAGGGGAACGCCAACCCAGCCGGTAACGCAATAGGCAACAGCCTGCAACAAAAACGAGGCGCGGAGGGGTCCCCTTCCGCGCCTTATTCGTTGTAAGCTCCTGTGGCGGGGGCTGGTGCACGGCATGGAGACGCCAATCAGCGTAATCACGGTGGAGCGGGAGTACGGATCGCGGGGCGGCGAGTTCGCCCACGAGCTGGCGGCCACGCTGGGCTGGCGGTTGCTGGACGCCGAGCTGGTGACAGGCGCGGCGAAGGCGGCCGGGGTCGATCCGGAGATGGCCCGGCAGTTCGACGAGCGGCTGGACCCGTGGTACTACCGCTACGGCAAGGTCTTCTGGCAGGAGTCGGTGTACCCGATGACGGGGCTGTCGGAGGCGCAGGTATTCGACTCCGAGCGGATGCTGTCGCTGATGCGGCAGCAGATTGTGCAGGCGGCCAGCGAGGGCCACTGCGTGCTGGTGGGGCGCGGGTCAGCGTGCGCGCTGGGCCAGCAGCCGGGGTGCTTTCACGTCTTTGTGTATGCCACCGCCAGGGCCAAGCGCAGGTGGTTTGCGCAGACGTTTCCCAAGCAGGCAGAGCAGGCTGACCAGTTGCTCGCGGCCTTCGACAAGCGCCGCGCGGCCGTCATTCGCCAGTTTTATCAGCAGGACTGGTGCGCGCGCGGGCTGTATCACCTGCTGCTGAACTCTGAGATGGGCATGCAGGCCATGATCGCCGCAACCCGCGGAGCGGCAGGGCTCCAGGACTGTTAGACCGGCACGCGCTCCACGCGCGGACCGATCCGGGTAAAGACCTCCCACGGAATGGTGCCCGAGGCCTCCGCGTGGTCAAAGGCAGAGATGGTCTGGTCGCCCTGCGTGCCCAGAACCACCACCTCATCGCCGGACTCCACGCCGGGAATCTCCGTAACGTCCACGACGCACTGGTCCATGCTGATCCGCCCCACCAGCGGCGCCCGCTGCCCGCGTACCAACAGGCTTAGGTGATTGCCCAGGCCTCGCGCCAGGCCGTCCGCATAGCCCACGGCCAGCAGCGCCACGCGCATCGGCTCCGTGGCAACAAACGTGCCGTTGTAGCCCACCACCGCGCCGGCGGAAATGGAGCGCACGCCCACCACGCGAGTCTTCCACGCAAGCACCGGGCGCAGCTGCTGGCGGGCCGCGTGCAGCGTGGGCGGCTCCTCCGGCTGGAACGCCGGGTCGTACTTTGGCGGAAGCCCATAAAGCGCAAGGCCGGGGCGGATGAGCGCCTGCATGCCGCGCTCTGCCGCCAGCGCGGCAATAGCCGCCGCATCGCCGGCCAGCAGCGCGGCAGAGTTGCCCACGTTCAGCCACTCGGCCTGCAGCCCCGCGTCATGGATGCGGTCAAGCGCCTGGTGCGTGAGGCCGAGCTGGGCCTGCGTCACGCGGCCATCGGCCTCGTCCGCGGCAAACAGATGGGTCATCACGCCCTCCAGCCGGAGCGGCGAGCTGGCGTTGAACCGGGCAAGAATCGCAGCAAGGTCGGCGGGTTGAACACCCTGGCGGCTCATGCCCGTGTCGAGCTCAAGATGCACGGGCAGCGCCTGCGCGCCGGATGCGCGCGCGGCAGCCTCCAGCTCGTCCAGATGCCACGGCTCCCACACAACCGGCGTGAGCCGGTGGCGAAGGACGTCCGCAGCCTGGCCGGGGAAGACGCCGCCGATAACAAGAATGCGAGTCTGCGGACAGACAGCGCGGGCGGCCACGCCCTCTTCCACGCTGGTAACGCCCAGCCACTGCGCGCCGCCGCGCACCACGGCTGGAGCGCAAAGGCTGAGCGAGTGGCCGTAGGCATCGGCCTTCACAATGGCGAGCAGCTGCGCGTGCGGAGCCGCAAGCGCGGCCAGAAAACGAGTGTTGTCCTCAAGGGCGCGGGTATTGATTTCAACCCAGCAGGGGCGAGTTGGCATCGGGCTGTCCAATCCCCAGTGTAGGGCATTCCTGCGGGAGCACGGCCCTAATCGTGGAACTGCGCCAGCTGCTCCGGCGTGGGCGCGGGAGTAAAGCGGCTCACTACAATCATGGCAAGCACAGCCACAAACAGCGCGGGAAAGATGGCGTCGCGCTGGGCCAGCAGCGGCGGAAACAGCGCCTTCACGCCGGGCGCATCCCAGGCAAGCGTGACAACGGTGCCCGCCCCGATAGCGGCAACCGCGCCCCATGCCGTAACGCGCCGCGAGTAGAAGGCTGCAAGCACCACGGGCGTGAGCGCGGCAGAGTAGATGGTGTACGCCCACAGCATCTTCTCCAGAATGCTCTCCGCATAGACGGCCTGATAAAGCGCCCAGCAGCCAAGCAGAACCACGGCCAGCCGCGAGACGATGAGGACGCGCTTGTTGGAGGCACCCGGCGCAACGTAGCGCACGAAGACGTCGTGAATGAGATTCGTCGCCGGCGAAAACAGATAGTTCGACGCCGTCGAGATGACCTTGGCAAAAACGGCGCCCAGCAGAAGCGCGCCCATCAGCGCCGGCAGGCCATGGCGCGCGGTGTACGGAATGATCTCGCGCGGATGAAGAGCGACCTCTCCCGTCGGATAGAGAGCG
>JAJYBT010000175.1 GCA_021778875.1 Acidobacteriota bacterium
GACATCGAACCCAACCAGCGCATCGTAATGACCTCAAAGATGGACCTCAACGGCAAGACCATTGTCGTCATGCTCGCCACCTTTGAATTTCTGTCCGCCGGCACCGGTACCACCCTCGCCCTCACGCATCAGGGGGCCTACGTCGAGTGGCCTGACGGCCCCGGCATGATCCAGGCCGGCTGGCGCAGTCTCTTGGAACGCCTCGCCAACGAGTTGGCGCAATCCTAGCAGCGCCGGAAACGGAGCCCGTCATGACCGTTTCTTCCCCCCAGATCGATCGACTCTTCCACGCCCTCGGCGACCCGACCCGCCGGACCATCCTGGATCGTCTCAGCCGTGGGCCTGCCTCGGTTTCGCAGCTCGCCGAGCCTCTCGGCATCACCATCACCGCCGTCGCGCAGCACCTCCAGATCCTCGAGGAATCCGGCCTCGTGCGCACAGAGAAGGTGGGCCGCGTCCGCACCTGCCGTATCGAGCCCACGGGCTTTGACGCGCTCGAGCAATGGATTCGCGACCACCGCTCCCTCTGGGAGCTGCGGCTCGACCGCCTCGCCGAAGTCCTTGCCGAGTGCGAAGACGGCCAATAGCCGCGTGCAAACAGAAAGGCACGACGCAAGGTTCTTCCTTGCGCCGTGCCTCGTGTCACTGGCTTCCGGGGTCAACTCTCCAGCGCGCGCTGCGGCCATCTGCTGGTCCACGCCTGTCTCACCCGGCCGATGCCCTAGTCCTTTTGCAGGCCCAGGTCATCGCCCATCTGCCGGAACTCCCGCTGATACGTCTTCATCTCGCGTTCGGTCGCCCGTGCCTGCTCGGCAACGCGCTTCCCGTTCGGCTCAGCTCCGTTCAGTTCCTGTTCCATCTCCTGCAGACGGTTCTGGATGCGCTCATGCGCCTGCTGCATCGCCTGGTTGCGATTCTGCACCGCATTCTGCTGGTCCTGGTTTAGCCCGTTGTAGAGCTGTGCACGATTCTGCTCCATCGTGCGAACCTGCTCCCGCAGCTGCTCCTGCTGGCGACGGGCGTTCTCCGCGTTAAAGCCCTTTCCGTTGGCATTCTGCGCCATCGTGCGGGCCTGGGTCCGGGTCTGCGCCATGGTGCGGTCGCAGGTCCTGTACTGGTCCCGCTGCTGCGTGGTTGCCTGCGTGTGCAGCCGGTCGCGATCCTGCTTGCGAATCTGGTCGCGGGACTGGTCACGAGTCCGGTCACGCGTCTGGCTCATGGTACCCCCGCCGCCACCGGTCGACGGACGCTGAGCCTGCCGCTGCTGGCCGCCGCCGCCTCCGCCACCACCTCCACCATGCTGTGCCACAAGCACAACAGGGCCAAGTGCCAGCATCAGGGCCAGCGGTACTGAGAGATTCCATTTCATGGCAGTTCCTTCCCGGGGCAGGCACATCCATCGGCCTGCTCCCCTACTGCGGGACGTTAGACTGCCCCGCAGAAAAAGGGAGAGTGACGACCGTCACTGGAAGGAAATTTTTCTTCAGAAAGGTGCAATTCCTGCATCAGGCCGTGGCTGCAAGCTCCGCCATATCAACCGAATGCGTCTCTGCCGCGCTCTTCCCCAGCAGCGACCGAACCACATCCGCCGCGCTGTAGGAATCACGCCCCGGCGCCAGAAACTGCGCAATCGTATTCAGGTCATCGCCCACGGTTACCAGCGCAGGCTCCTCTGAGCCATCCTTGCGATGCTGCGCATGGCCCACGTTGGCCATCAGCGCATTGCACAGGCACTTGCGGCCCACCGTATCCTCTACCTTGCCGCCCTTGGCCACGTAAGTCGCCACCGGTTCGGCTGCGCAGCGATACCCAATGCCGCCCGTTTCCGTGGCATAAGCTTCCCGCAGATACCCCAGGTCGCACACCCGCTTCCGCTCCTGGTATATGTTGAACGCAGACGACGTGCCTTCCAGCTGCGCCACCTTGAACGGAAATCCGGTCGGAGACGCCAGCGGGTCGGTAAACACCTTGCCCGAACCCGTCTGCGCCTGCGCCATAAGGGCCTGCTTCAGGTCCTTGCGCATGCCCGATTCCTCGCTGAACGCAAACGCCGTTCCCACCTGGATCCCTGCGGCGCCCTCGTCCAGCGCCTGTCGCAGCTTCTCCGCATTCCCAAAGCCGCCCGCCAGCCAGAAAGGCACGCCCAGCTCCCGCAGTTCGGCCAGGTTCACCTTGTCCCGGTCGCCGTAAACCGGCTCGCCCGTCTCGCTCAGGTGCATCTTGCCCCGCGGAGGCGCATTGTGCCCGCCCGCCGTCGGGCTTTCAATCACCAGCCCATTCACCGGGCCGCTCGCCCGCCGCAGCATCGTCGTTGCCAGCGTGTTCGACGAGACAATCGCCAGAAACTTCGGCCTCGTCAGTTCAGGCAGCGGTCCGTTCACGTAGTCGGCTGGGTCAAAGCGCATCATCGTGTCCTGGTCGGCCGCCGCGCCCGTCACGCTTAGCTTGTACTCGGCCGGCCGCCGGGCTGCCAGTGCGTCCAGCACCCCCGGAATATGCAGCGGAATCCCCGCCCCCATCAGCACATAGCCCACGCCCGCCAGCATTGCGCCATAAATGGATGCCAGATGCGGCAGCTGAACCTTCTCCAGAAAGTTCACCCCCACCTGGTTCCAATGTCCTTCGCGCGCCAGGAAGACCTCAACAAAGTTGCTCACCATGCACAGCTCAATCAGCTTGCGCGGTTCCACGCGCTGGTGCATCGGCGCCACCGGGTACGATGCGTCGACTGGCTTGCCGCCGGTCACAAAGTACTCCTGCCACACCCGCTTCGCCATCTCGGGAAACGGAAATGCGTCCAATCCCCTGCGCATGTGGCCGCCCTTGTCGCCATCGGCAAGGCGGCGAATAAAGAGCTGATCGAGCGCTGTGCCCGAGACTACCCCGAGCTGCCCGAGTTTGGAAACGGCCTGCGCCAGCCGCCAGTTGGACACGCCGACACCCATGCCACCCTGAATAATTTTGGGAAACTGGACCATTGTTAAATTGTTTCACAAATTCAGATTTGGCACTCTCTTTTCTTTGCAGTTTCGTAAAAAGTGCCAAACTGAGGCAAGAGTGCCATCTCCCTTTCAGCGGATCAAATACTCAACCCGCCTCTACAGCTTCTCCCGCAAAAAGCTGATCACGTGGTCCGCCTGCACCACCCCCACCATCCGGTGCTGCGTATCCACCACCGCCAGCGAGTGCAGGTTGTACTTGTCAAACATCTCCGCCAACTCCTTCTGGTGCATATCCGCCGGGCAGGAGAGCACCCGCGACTCCGCCAGCGGCGCCAGCTTCGAGTCCGGCTGCGCCATCACTACCCGCGCCAGCGGAATCGCCCCGCGCAGCACCCGCTTCTCGTCCAGCAGATAGATCTCCGTCACGCTCTCCGGATCGCCGTCAAAGCTCCGCAGCGCCTGCACCGCCTGCGCCACCGTCGCGTTCGTGCCCAGGTAGACAAAGTCCGTGGTCATGCAGCCGGCAGCCGACTTCTCATCAAACTCCAGGAGCTCGGCCACCTCCTGCCGCTCCTCCGGCTCCATCTCCTCCAGAATCGCGTCCGACCGCTCCTCCGGCAGCTCCGCCAGCAGGTCCGCCGCGGCGCCGGGGTCCATCTCCTCCACAATGTCGGCGATCTTCTCTTCGTCCAGCTTGTCCAGCAGCGCCTTTTGCAGCTTGGGATCGACCTCTTCCAGCGCCTCCGCCGCCACCTCTTCATCCAGTGACGTAAACACCGCCTCGCGCTCCGCCGGAGCCAGATCCTCCAGAATCTCAGCCAGGTCCGACGGGTGCATCTCCGCCAGCCGTTCGTGCTCAATCCGCAGCTTCACCCGGCGCGCCGGGTCCACCTCGATCACGTCCACAAACTGCCACGGAATCCCCCGCGCCGCGAACTTGCGCGAAACCGAGTCCAGCGTTGTGCGCGGCAATACCCCCTTGAACACTCGCCGAAACGCCCCGCGCAGCCCCACCTCCACCTCGGCCACGCGCAGCAGATGGGCCGCGCCGTGCCCCATCCACTCCAGGTCCACGTCGTTTACCCGCACCACCTTGCGGCCATGGATGTCGATGATCTGCCGGTCCACCAGGTCCTGCTGCAGGTACAGGTAGTTGCTCTCGTCGGCCAGCGGCACCAGCGCCCCCGCCGTGCGCAGCTCCAGCGTGCCCGCCGGTGTCTCCATCACCTCTTGCGACGGCACAATGGAGAGCCCCGCGCGCGTCTTCAGCACCAGCCCTGCCACCTTGCCCGCGTCCGGCCCCGTGGCCACAGCAATATCCTTCAGCCTGCCGCGCAAATGCCCCTGCGCATCGGTCACGGGAGTTCCCAGAAGTGCCGTCAGGCTTACGCGGGCTGAAGTGCGGGGTTGCATGTGCTGAGTGTAGTCCTTTCCATACGGCCTGTGTCACCGCCTGCAGCGATAACTTATCCCAACGTCCCACCCCTGTCACACCGCCCTTCCATACTGCTTGACACGGAACGCATAAGCCGTGAAACTGCCAGCTAGGTTCCTCGCACGGTTCTACGTAGCTTTCCAGTTCCGGCGGAGGCGGAGGCAAACCGAGTGACCAATCCAAAAGCTGGACGGTTAAGTTTTGCGCTGAGCTCGACCATGGAGAGCGTCAGTGAAGTGGAGGCTGCCGCGGACAAGCTGGCCAGCGAGGCCGGCCTCGACGAAGATACACGTTTTCACGTCACCATGGCCGTGCGCGAAGCCGCCGTGAACGCCGTCCTCCACGGCAATGATTACGATCCTGCAAAGAAGATCTCCGCCACGTTTGAGAACAACGGCACATCCCTCATCATCACCATCGCCGATGAAGGCATTGGCCTCGACCCCGACTCGCTTCCCGATCCCCTCGCCCCTGAGAACCTCATGCGCGGCACCGGTCGCGGCATCTTCCTCATCCGCTCTCTCATGGATGAAGTACACTTTCGTCAACTGCATCCCGGAACCGAATTGACCCTCATTAAACATTTGGCGCCGGCAAGCGAAAAATCGTAACGCACCCGCGTGGGCTGCGCTGGAGATGAATCCCTGATCTCCCTTCCGCATACACCCCGCCAGGCAGGTTCACAATTCCTGCCTCGGAACCCGCAAAGGTGCTATAACCGTACTAACTCAAAAGGAGGAATTTCCGTGGCACTTACAATTGCTTCCCGTGAAGTGGACGGCGTTACCGTGTTGGACCTCAGCGGTCGGGTAACTCTCGGCGAGGGCAGTGTGCAGTTGCGCGAGGCGATCCGCGACCTCATCAGCAAGGGCTCCCACAAGATTCTGCTGAATATGGGCGAAGTCAATTACATCGATAGCTCGGGGCTCGGTGAACTGGTCAGCGCCTACACCACCGCCAAGAACCAGTCTGCTTCCGTCAAGCTCCTCAGCCTGACCCACAAGGTCAAGGATGTGTTGCAGCTCACCAAGCTCTACACCGTCTTTGATGTGTTCGACGATGAGGCCAGCGCCATCGCCTCCTACAAGTAACCGGGGTCATCTCCTCCTCCTGGCGACTGATAAACGAAAAGGCCACCCCGCATCGCGGAGTGGCCTTTTCTCGTCTCTGCCTCCAGCCTAGAACTTCACCGTCGGTGCAGTCCTTGCCGCAGCGCTGGCTTCAAAGTAGGCCTCGTTCGCGTGGAAGCCCAGGATGCTCGCCCAGACGCTGTTCGGAAACTGCCGTACAAACGTGTTGTAGTCCCGCAGCGTGTCGTTGTAGCGTCGCCGCGACACCTTGATGCGGTTCTCCGTCCCCGCCAGCTCATCCTGCAGCCGCATGAACTGCTCGCTCGACCGCAGCTGCGGATAGTTCTCCGTCAGCATCAGCAGCCGTCCCAGCGCGGAGTCCAGTTGTCCGTTCGCCGCCATCCGGGCCTGCGGTCCCTGCGCATTCAGCATCCCCGCCCGCGCGTTGGCAATGTCGCCAAACACCGTGCTCTCTTCCTTCGTAAAGCCCTTCACCGTCTCCACAAGGTTCGGAATCAGGTCAGCCCGCCGTTGCAGGTCCGCGTCCACGTCCGACCACGCCTTCTTCACGGATTCATCCTTGGCCACCAGCTGATGCTGCGTGCTCACAAAGCTGCCGTACACAAACATCCCGGCAACCAGAAAGACTCCCACCACCGCCAGAAAAATTACCAGTCCACGACGCATACAGTCCCTTTCTCCTCCGGCCCTCGCACAGCATGGGCCCCGTCCAACATCGCTCTGCTGCCTACCAGTCG
>JAJYBT010000176.1 GCA_021778875.1 Acidobacteriota bacterium
TCAATTATGCGCCCAGCCGGGGAAATTACCGGCAAACCGCAGCGCAAAAAAAAACCGCGAAGCCGGAGCGGCATTCGCGGTTTTATTACCGATTATTGCCGAGGCGGCGGCAGAGCCGGCCGGCAGTTCCCTGCCCCTTCAGAAGATCTTGTAGCTGAGGCCGACGCTGACGCCGTAGGGCCAGAGGGTTGGGGTGACATGCCACTGCTGGTACTCGAAATCGACGGCGCGGAGGGTGAACCTGCGGGACAAGCGGTAATCCACACCGGCGCCGTAGGTGACCACGAAGGCGTTGCCTGTGAGGAAGCTGCCGCTGCCGAGGCCGACCAGGATCTTGCCGTAGGGGGTGAAGCCGTGGAAGTAGTCGATGATGGGCAGGCGCTCGCCGATGGAGTAGGTATTTT
This sequence comes from Acidobacteriota bacterium, assembly GCA_021778875.1. Next base: position 405 of record JAJYBT010000176.1, read on the forward strand.
CATCGACGCCCTGGAACTGATTGAAGTGGAGCCAACGCATTTCAAGCTCGGGCTGGATCCAGCGGGTGAAGCGGGCATCGGCGTAGGCGCCAAAGCCATAGAGGCGGTCGGGGCCGGTCTGGGCGATGCCGTTGCCGGCGTAGTCGGGCTGAAAGCCGGAGCCGAAACCGCCGGCGCGTAGACTCACGCTGCCGGTTTTAGCCGAAGGGACAACCTGGCCGTGAGCAGGGAGCAGAGCAACCGACGCGAGGGCGATGCAGCACAGCGCCAAAATCGAATGTTTCATGAGCACAACGCAAATCCACTTCCTGTGAGCTCGCGAGAGGCTGGGGAGGCCAAACGGTCCCACGCTCGTTAGCCCTGGCAGCGCGCCGCGGAGTGGCAGCGCGCAGCCGAGGGCTGGGAGAGATTGTATTATGACTGCGGACTTTGCGCAGCCGTCGCTTGCGGACCGGGTTGCGGAGCCGGGCCGGGCTGGGGTGGGGCCGCGGGAGCATTGTCAGGAGCGGCGGCAGGCTGGCCGCCGGCCGGCGCGGCCGCGGGCTGGGGCGCAACTGAAGCCGCGTCATAGCGCTGCAGCTTGTAGAAGATGGGCGTGACCTCGAACGGCATCTTGTCGCGGGCGTTCATAGGGGCATACCGTTTGGCGTTGAGCATGTGCTCGGTGTCGTCCCAGGGGTCCGTCTTGAGCCAGCTTCCGAGGGGCAGAGCCGCAGTCTGATTGAGGTCGTCCCAGTTGATCTTGGGCGCGGAGTGGAGGAGTTCGGACATCCAGGGGGTGCCGTCGGGCTTGAGGAGCGAGTCGCCGAGGCGGGGAGTGTTGAGGGCCTTGAGGACGCCGGCGCGGTCAACGAGCTGCTCGTAGTAGAGGCCGGCGTTGGCGAGCCTGTCCTTGTACATGGAGTTCTGAAGATATTCCATGGCGCGCTTGGCGGCGGTTCCGTTATCTACATCGGTGTGGTTCATATCGATGCGCCGGAAGGTGGCCTCGTCGGGAAAGAGCAGGCGGTCGTTGAAGGCATAGCGTGTGTCGATGTGGTGGCCCATGGCGATATGCGCCAGCTCCATGGAGACGACCGAGGCGATGGACTCTTCGTTGGGCAGGGTATCAATGAGGCCCTTGCTGATCAGGATGGTGTTGCCGACGGTGGTGGCCTCAATGGTGTCAGTGAGCAGGACGCGGCAGTGAATCTGGTCAGTGAAGGCGAGGTTGTTGGGGACGACGAGATTGATGACGATCTGGCCGAGCACCTTATCCTCATAGCCGCCGGAGGTGAGGGGCGCGACGAGGCCGGCTTCAACGAGACGGTCGATGACATTGTTTTCAGCCTGCGTGATCCACATGCGCGAGGCCTGGAGGGGGCCGACGTCCTGCGAGTCGTCGCTCTTGTCGACGGCGTCGTCTACCTTCATGCTGACGTTTTCGCTGTCGCGGGTGGGCAGCTTGAGGGAGTAGCCCCAGAAGTGGGTCTGGGCCTTGAGGCCGACGGACTTGTCGGTCTCGGTGCGCTGGGTCTCCTCGACATAGACGGCGACGGGGAGCCAGATGCCGGGCTGTACGTTCATGCGCCAACTGTCGAAGTGGAAGTAGTGCTTGGAGGAGTCTTCGTCGGTGGGTCCGGTATAGGTGCCGTTGAAGCGGACGACGTTGCCCCCTTCGTCCTCGATCCAGACGCGGCCGTAGAAGCGGCCCATGCCCTTGATCTCAGGGCGGGGATGGACGTCAAAGACCCAGGTCCGCACGGAGCCGAGGAACTCGCGGCGCACATAGCTGAAGACGTAGTGTTGCTGGTCGAAGCCGGTGGGGTCAAGGAACATCATCTGCATGAAGCCGGTTTCGGAGTAGACGAACTGGGTGTCGAGGTGCAGCGCCTTGGTCAGCTCGGTGATGGCTTCCATGGAGCCCTTGAAGAAACCGTGCCGGGCCTGGACGGCCTTGGGGGTGTAGGTCTTGTCGAAGAAGGTCTTGCCGAAGTCCACGCGGCTGAGCATGTAATGGTCGCCGATGGGAACCTCATAGAGCTTGACATCCGGTTTGGTGTCCTGGATGTAGGTTTCGACCAGTGGGGTGCGCTGCTGAATGTTCCTGATCAGGACCTTCTCCTGGGCAATGGCCTTCTGGACCAGCGCCTCCTGCTCGGGGGTAAGCTGGCGGGCCTGCTCGTACTTAGGTTGTTTTTTAGCGTACGCGCAGCCCAGGCCGATGCTGAGGATCAGCAGGGCAAGGGGGATCTTTCGAAACGTCATGTGCGACTCCTGATGGAATACTTTCTGGCTTTCGTCACCCTTACCGCGCCCTGCGGCGCGCCACGGCTGAGCACTGGCCACGTAAAACCGGACTTTTTCTTATGCTACGCCAACTGAAAAGTGATGGTGATGGTCGTGGTGGTGTCGACGGGGCGGCCGTCGCGGGTAGCCGGACGGAAGTGGATCTGCTCGGCGACGCGGCGAGCTTCCTCGTCGAGGCCATGCCCGAGACCGCGCACTATGCCCTGCACCTCGACCTGGCCCGAGGCAAGGAAGGTGACACGCAAAACGACGTCACCCTGAATCTTCAATTGCCGCGCCTCGGCGGTATAGCGGACGGGCGGCTTGGAGAGCACCTCAAGATTGGTGGAGGCGGGCGCGGCCTCGGGCCTTTGGGCTACGGCGACCTGGGTGGCGGCGGGAATGCCGGCCGCGGCGACCTTGCCGTAGTTGGACCCGGAGTTATTGACTCCGGTTGCGCCGGGGATGCCGGCGGAGGCGACGCGGCCCGGGACGCCATAACCGGAGGTGGCGCGGGTGTTGGTGCCAAGCCCGGCAGAGCCCACCTTGCCATAGGGGGCGACGGCGGGACCGTGCATGCCGCCATAAGGATTGCCGATGGCGGCGACGGTGGCCGGACGCGCGGCATTGGGATTGGGAGTGGCGCCGAAGGTTTCGCCGAGGTGGACCTGGCCCACCCGGGCCTTGACGGCATCGTTCTGCGCCGGCATGGCGTCAGCAAGGGCGGCCTTGGGCTGCGGAGCCAGGGTGATCTGGGGCCGGGCCTGCGGGACGGGGAGATTGACCTTAGCCTCCATCTGAACGGGCTTTGGCTCCGGCCGGGGCCTGGGCATGGCGATCTGGCGGGGCTGAAGCTCGATCTTGGGCTGCTGGGGCGGAGGCGGCAGCTTGGGCGGCGGAGGTTGGCGGATGTGCTCGACCGGGGGCGGAGTGGAGGGCGCGAAGATCTCTGTCATCTCATAGTGCTGCTGGATGACCTTCCGGGCCATCATGCCCACGCAAACGAGAGTGACCAGAACAGCGGCATTCAGCGTCGAGCTGATAAGGAAGGAGACAGACCGCCCTTCCGGCTCGGGCAAAAGACCAAAGTTCGTTCGCCCAGGGGAGTAGTTCATCGACATGTTCGAAACCTCACTTCCGACCGCCGCCAACGGCGCAAGATACTCTTCAGTGCTGTGCGTGACAGCGGGAACCGCGACGCGCTGCCTGCCGGGGCTCTCCGATTACGCCCATCGATTGCAGGGTTTGCAGCCGCTCCAGGACCGGTGTACCTGATCCGGCGCATGGAACGTCCCTCACCTGCATAAGGGCGGATCGGCGCGGCAGTCTTGCTTCCGGAGTATGGTGATGCTGAAGCCGCGTCAGCCGGATGGTGCGGAAAGCGCTCCCGCTTTGGATTATGACGCGAATTCCAGTCCGCGCCGTTATAACTCTTGGTTCCCGCCGGCTGGGAATCTGCGCGGGGAGAAGAACTCGCGGGCAAAGTCCGGAACCGGGGGCGGGATGGCGGAGGCGTGACACCGGAGCGGTTCCGCGGACGACGGCCGCAGAACGTCCCCGCAGCACAGGCTCCCTTTCCGGGACGGCCCGCAGGCCGACTTTCGGACATTCAAATCCTCCACTTGATAACCAAGATAAATTTTCTGGAATCAGGCTTTTATTGAAAGCAAAAGCACGGATTCCGTAGTGCAAATCCCGGGAGCGGCTTGATGTTCGCCTGCTGTTTGTTGCGCCGTGGCGCTGCCAGAGCGGAGTGAACGGGCGGCAGCAGCCGTGAAAACCGGATGAACCATTGCGCCACCCGGTGCGGCACTGATCTTATAGACTCAAAGTTACCTAAACTGTCGCAGAAAGGACAGTCTTTTTGTGAAGATCCTAGTTACTGGCGGTGCAGGATATATTGGGAGTTCCGTAACGGGACTGCTGCAGGAAAAAGGCCATAAGCCGTTTGTGTACGACAACCTGAGCCACGGTCACCGGCAGCAGGTACCGGCCGGAGTGGAGCTGATCGAGGGCGAGCTGAGCGACCGCGGTCATCTGGAGAAGATTTTTACGGCGGCGCGAGAGGCGCATGAGCCCTTTGACGCGGTTCTGCACTTCGCGGCGCTGATCGAGGCCGGCGAATCGATGCAGAAGCCGGAGATCTACTTTCGCAACAACACTGCATCGACGCTGTCGCTGCTGGAGGCGATGCTGAGCTGCGGAGTGAAGCGGCTGGTGTTCTCATCGACAGCGGCGGTATACGGAGAGCCGGAGAAGGTGCCGATCGAGGAGGATGCGCGCCTTGATCCGACGAATGCGTACGGGCACTCGAAGCTGCTGGTGGAACAGATGCTGAAGTGGCTGCACCGCATCCACGGGCTGCAATACGCCTCACTGCGCTACTTCAACGTGGCCGGGGCGGCGGAGACGGCGGAGGGGATTGTGCGCGGCGAGTCGCACGAGCCGGAATCGCACCTGATTCCCCTGGTGCTGGACGTGGCGCTGGGACGGCGGAGCTCGATCCGGATGTATGGCGACGACTATCCGACGGCGGATGGAACGTGCATACGGGATTACATTCACGTGGCGGACCTGGCGGAGGCGCACCTGCTGGCGCTGGAGGCGCTGGCGGCGGGAAAAGGCGCGGCGACGCCGCTGGTGTACAACCTGGGCAACGGCAAGGGCTTCAGCGTGCGGGAGGTGGTGGAGTCGGCGCGGCGGGTGACGGGCCATGCGATTCCGGCGGAGGTTCATGCGCGGCGGGCGGGCGACCCGGCGGTGCTGGTGGCCAGCTCGGCCAAGGCAATGAAGGAACTGGGATGGAAGCCGCGGTATACGAACCTGGACGAGATCCTGCGGACGGCGTGGAGCTGGCACCAGAGACGCTATCGCGGCTAGCGATGGCGCAGGGAACGAGCATGCAGCGCATTTATCTGTTGTCGACCGGCGGAACGATCGAAAAGGTGTACTCGGAGCAGAGCGGGGCGGTGGAGAATCGCGCCGCCAAGCTGGACCGGTATCTGCGGATGCTGCGGCTGCCGGACGCCGAGATCCGGTCAGAACACCTGATGAACAAAGACAGCCTGGAGATGACCGAGGCGGACCGCGCCGAGGTGCGGGCGCGGGTGGCGGAGCTGCTGACGGAGGGCGCGCCGATCGTGATCTCGCACGGCACGGACACGATGGTGGAGACGGGACGGTACCTGGAGCAGTCGTTTCCGGAGTTGCAGACGCCGATTGTGCTGACGGGCGCCATGACGCCGCTGGGGTTCGAGGGCTCGGACGGGCTGCAGAATCTGACGGAGAGCCTGCTGGCGGCGCGGCTGCTGGGTCCAGGGGTGTACATCGTGATGCATGGGCAGGTGTTTCCGGTGGCGCAGACGCGGAAGGACAAGGACCGGGCGACGTTTGTGCGGGTGTAGCGGCGGCGAGAAGGCCGGCGGCGCGCGGACGGGAATGCGGGAAATTGCGCAACCGCGCAGCTCCCCGGGCCATCGAATGAGTGAATGGGGCACGTGGGCCGGCGATTCTCCGGGCGAGGAACAACTGCG
>JAJYBT010000177.1 GCA_021778875.1 Acidobacteriota bacterium
GAGCCCGCGGATTCACCCCCTGCCATACAAAAAAAGACGGCACGAACGGTCTAGCTGTTCGTGCCGGGAGGCCAGTGACGCAAACTACTTCCGGGACCGAAGCGGGCAGCTCACCCGCCTCCATCACCGGAATATCTACACCTTACTATAGATTCGCGAGGAAGCCAATACAAAATTTGAGATTTTCTCACAATGCGGTATTTAGAACTTAATCGCCCTCTCCGCATCTAAAATAAGTCAGGGCAAGCAGGCTTGCCGGCAAGGCTGCCTTTTGCATGTAACCGGTACCGAACGCATGAAAGATCCTTTAGAATCTGTTGATTTCGCGCAGAACATCTCGCCTGAACCCCGCCCGGCGGACTGGCTGAAGGTGGGCATGGTCGCTGCGGCCTCGGCTCTGGCGGGGGGCATGGCAGCAGCCTGGTTCTACCGAAAGACGATTACGCGCCTCCGTCAGGCGGAGATTTCCGACACAAATACGGAATTCGGAATTTCTGACGACGACCTCAACGAGGACTTCTAAGCCGCTGCGCCCACTTCCGCCTTTGCCGTGAAAAGCATTGAGCGGCCCCTGCAGGCAGAGGCCGCCCAATACGCCTTTACTTCTGGATCGATTCGTCTTACTTCCCCACTTCTCCCACGTACACTCCGAACGACCCAAGCTGGATGGTGCTCAGCGAAGCCGGGTCGGCGGCTCCCGGGGTCTTCAGCAGCGTGGTCAGCTTGCCGCCGGCTCCGGGAATGGACAGGCTTACCGTCTGCGGCTCAGCCGTAAAGTTGAGCGAAACCACCACGGTTGGCGATCCCGCAACCTGCCGCATCCAGCTCAGCACCTTCGTATTGTCCGTATCGAGCATCGTGTTGCTGCCGTGGGCAAACGCAGGATTCGTCTTTTTCAGTTGAATCAGGCCCCGGTACCAGGCCAGCAGCGAAGCCGGATCCGCCTCCTCCGCCTTCACGTTGATCGTGGCGGCATTGGGAGGAACCGGCAGCCACGTCTTCACGCCTGCCGCGGAAAAGCCTGCATTCGGCATGGCATTCCACTGCATCGGAGTACGCTCGCCGTCGCGGCCCTTCTCCTTCGGCCATCCCGTCACGCCCACCGGATCCTTCACATCCTCCTTGCGCGTGGGCGGCGTGGTCTTCATGCCGATCTCATCGCCGTAGTAGAAGAGAGAGGTCCCGCGGCTCGCAAACAGGACCGTCGAAAGCACCCGCTCAATATCGGTATCGTGGACACCGTCGCCATAGCGGGCATCGATGCGCGGGTTGTCGTGGTTATCGAAGAGCAAGAGCGGTAGATGGCCGTCCAGATGCTCTTCAGCATCCGTCAGCTTGGCGCGGAATACGGCAACGTCGAGCTTATTGATAAAAGCCAGCTGGGTATCCATCGGCAGTTCGAACTCCGGCTTTCCCGGAGGTCCGTACTGCTTGGCCAGCTCGGCAATGTTGGGCAGATAGGTCTCGCCGATCAGCACGCGGCTGCCGGGGAACTTATCCGAATCGAAGCGCTGGGCCTCGGCGTGCATCTCCTGCATCACCGCGTGAACGCCCGGCAGGTTGTCCGTCTTGGAATTATCCAGCTCGGGCTCGCCAAACGCATCCAGGATCGGCTCTCCATTCGCATCCTTGACGACGCCCTCATCGGCCAGCGAGGGATCCTCGAATAGCGTGGTAATCGCATCAAAGCGGAATCCGCCCACCCCGCGCTTCATCCAGAAGGCCATGATGTCGCGAAAGGCCTCATGCACCTTGGGATTGTCCCAGTTCAGATCCGGCTGCTGGATGTAGAACTTGTGATAGTAGTACTGCCGCGTCGTTGGATCCCACTGCCACGCGGAGCCGCCAAAACCCGACTGCCAGTTGTTCGGTGGCTCACCCTTGGATGTAGCAGTTTCCCCCTTGCCGTCGCGCCACACATACCAGTCACGGTACGGATTCGTGCGCGAGGACTTCGATTCCAGGAACCACTTGTGCTTGTCGGATGTGTGGTTCATCACCATATCCATCAGCACGCGGATGTGGCGCTTGCCGGCCTCGGCAACCAGACGGTCGAAGTCGGCCAGCGTGCCGTACTGCGGATCGATGTTCTCGTAGTCCGAGATGTCGTAGCCAAAGTCGACCTGCGGAGAGGGGTAAATCGGCGTCAGCCAGATGGCATCCACGCCCAGCTTCTGCAGGTAGTCCAGTCGCTGCGTAATTCCATTCAAATCGCCGATACCATCTCCGTTGGAGTCTTGAAAACTCCGCGGATAAATCTCATAGATGACGGCGTTCTTCCACCAGTTTTCTTCTCGGTTCTGTTGTGCGGCTGCCTGTGGGGTATGGCCTGCGGGTGCGCTTTGCGCTCCTGCGGACAGGGTCACAGCTCCCAAAAGCAGAGTTGTGACGCAGCCCGCGATGGTCTTGGTCCAGTGCATTGCGGTCTCCTTCTGTTTTTTCCGCTGCTCGTAGATGCGGCAACGGTGCAATGCAAGCCAAACTATCACATTTGCGGGTACGCAGGGGAGCCACAACCTGCTAGCAGAAGTGCGCGCAACGCTGCCGTGCCCGGCAACGCTCAAGTCCTCGCCTGTTTGGCACGACTTATCAGCCGTTTGCCTTCTGCGACGCCAGCATCGCCTCCAGAATCTGCTCCGAGACATCCCGGATTGATCCGGGCGAGTGCGACAGAAACAGCGTATTCGTCTTATCACTCTCGCCAATCGCCTTCAGCGTATCGAAGTACTGCGTGACAAGCACAAGCTGCATCACTTCCTTTGCCGAGGCGCCTTCCACCACCTTCTGAAACTGCTCGATGGATACCTGCAGCCCCTCCACAATCGCCTTGCGCTGGTTTGCAATGCCCTGCCCCTGCAGTGCCTTGCTCTCGGCCTCTGCCTCGGCCTTCTTCACCACCAGGATTTTTTCGGCTTCTCCGCGCGCATTGGCGGCCACCTGTTCGCGCTGTGCGGCGTTGATGTCGTTCATGGCAGACTTCACCTTGGCGTCAGGAACGATATCCGTCACCAGCACGTTCACAATCTCATATCCGAAGGCGGCCATGTCGGCATCCAGTTCCTGCTTCACTGCCGCGGCAATGCTCGACTGCGTCGCAAACACCTCGTCCAGCGTCATGCCCGGAACATGCCCCAGAATCACCTGCTCCACATACGACTTGATCTGCGCCACCGGATCTGAAAGCTTGTAGAACGCATCGAACACCTTCTCCGGCCGCACGCGATTTTGCACCGAGATCGGAATCGTGACAAACACGTTGTCCTTCGTCTTTGTCTCCATCGTCAGCGTGATCTGATTCACGCGCAGGCTCACCACTCCGGCAACCGCGTCAAAGTAAGGAACCTTCCAGTTCAGCCCCGGGTCCGCCACGCGCAGAAACTTGCCAAACCGCGTAATCACGGCCACCTGCGCCGTGCTCACTGTAAAGAAGCTGCCCAGCACCAGAGAAAGAAAGATAATCAGGCCAATCGCCAGCGGGATTAGAAACAGTACGTCCATGCGCGCCCTCCGACCCACAGTCTTACAGCACGAGCGAATTGTACAGGATTGCTATCGCGCGCAAGTTATCGCGGTATAACTCGGATCGCGGCCGGTCAGCACATCGCCGGCTACTGCGGCCCGCTCTGCGGACTCTGCGGCGAAGTCGTCTTCAGCCTGTTCAGGTCCACGGCAAACTCCGGGCTATCCCGTGTTCCGCCGATGCGGATGGGAATCTCGGCTCCGGCGCTGCCGCGCTTGAAGAAGCGGTCAGCCGGCTTGAGCAACATGCCCTTCCAGCCGCCCACCATCTGCGATACGGTCGCCTGCATCCTTGCTGCGCCCAGAAAATCCAGCTTGCCGCCCTCCAGCGTATAGCTCCCTCGCAGCCGAATATCGGCTCCAGGCACGGTGTACTCAAGATTTGGCAGCGCGAGCACGCCGCCCGCCAGCGAAAAATCGCCGTGCATCGCCGACTGCACATCCTCAGGATTCGGCGACTTCAAATCATCCGGCCGTCCCTGTCCTCGCAGACTCAACTCTCGAATGCGATTCTGTACGCTGGCGTTCGTGAACCGCGTTCCCGTCAGCGCAAACCGCCCGTCCATCCGCATCCGCTCCTGTACAGGCAGCGGCCCCGGAGGCACATGCAGCGTCGCGGTCAGCGCCAGATCGCCCAACAGCATCGGCGTATTGCTGCGGCTGACAAGCAGCAGAAAATCCTCCACGCGCCCGTGCTCCGCCTGCACCGCAAGAGCGATATCGTGACCGATGCTGCGCGGCCTTCCGTCCACCTGCGCCAGCACGCGCACTACTTCGCCACGCACTTGCAGGTTGGAGTGGCCCAGCCTCGCCTCCACCGCCTCCAGCTTTGTATCGCCGTTCGTGCCGTCCACCTGCGCGCGAAAGCGTGTGTGCAGCGGGACTGTATTCGAAAAGCGCGTCAGGCGAAAATCCGGTGTGTCCGTCTCGCCCTCCACATCCATGTCATGCAACGTTCCCGCATAGCGCCCCGTGGAGTTCAGCGTGCCCGCGATGCCGCGCAGCGTCGACAGATCCGCATGCTCAAAGCGATACACTCCGGCCAACGCCGACGCCCCGGGATCGCTCACCACCCAAGGCCCAAAACTGCCCTGCGTCTGTATCGTGCCGCGCGGCCTTGGATTCGTAAGCTCCGCATCAAAGTTCACCGCGCCCTCCGGCAAAATGTGGCTCAGGATCAAATGCGAAATCGCGAACTCCAGCGGCAGCTTCGCCGGATTGCCAGTCTCCATCACCAGCCGTGCACCGACACACGCAACGCTGTCCACACGGAAGGCGACCAGCCCTGCCTGCGATCCCGGCATCGCTGGCCCGGTACTTTGGGGTGCATGCGCAAGGTGGGAGCGCGGAGGCACGCGAATCGTAAGCCCCTGCAGCCGTACCTGCGCAATGTGAACGGGCACGCCCGGCTTGTAACGCAGCGGCGCATGAAAGCGAAACTCCTCCAGTGCAATCATCGGCTCGTTCGCGCCTGCCGTACCCAGCTGCGCGGCACTCGTCCATCCGGCAGGCCGCCAGATGCGCAGCCCGCTTCCATGCGCCCAAACGCCCCACTCCCCGTGCAGGCCGCTGCCCAGCGCAAGGTGAAACTCATCGAGCTCCACCCGGGCGTGAAAGTGCGTGGAGATAGCGTCCACTATGCGGGCGCGCAGAAACGGCTCAACCCGGCGGGCCAGCACGCTGAGCGTAACGCCAAGCGCCACCGCTGCCGCCAGCAGGCTGCCCAGCGTCCACCGTACCCACCGTTTCCCAAGCCACCTCGCCACGCGCATGCGATTCTGCGTTCTCCACCTCTTTGGATGCTCCCATGCCGTCCGGGCTGCATCGCCATTTTCCCTTTGCCGGTCGCATGCCGTAGACTTGCAGGCACGGATGCAAGCGCACATTGAAAGTCTCGTAAAGCTGCAAAACGTCGAGCTGGAGCGTACCCGGCTGACACAGGCCGCCCGCGCTCTTCCTGCGGAAGTTGCGCAGGCAGAGGCGGCACTGGCTCAGGCGCAGCGTCAGGTGGCAGAAGCCTCCGATGCGCTTGTCCGCGAGGACTCCCTGCGCAACCGCATGGAGCGCGAGATCAACGGACATCGCCAGAAGGCTGGCCGTTACCGAGCACAGCAGGACTCCATCACCACGCCCGCCCAGGCGGAGGCCATCGAGCACGAGATCCGCTTTGCTGAAAGTGAAATCGAGCGGCTGGAAAATGAAGAGTTTGCCAGCCTGGAGCGGACGGAAACACAGGAGTCCGCACTTGCCGCCGCCCGCGCGCAGGTGGAGTTGATGGCCGGGGCTCTCGACAAGACCCGCGAGCGCATTGCGCTGCGCCAGCAGGAGATCAGCCGCGAGCAAGCATCGCTGCTGGCCGAACGCGACACCCTGCGCAAGGCCATTGAGCCAGAGTGGCTCACGCGCTTTGACCGCCTGGCGGCAACTCGCGGCACCGGCCTGGCTCGCGCGGAAAACCAGCAATGCACCGGTTGCCGCATGGGCGTACGACCGCAGGTGTGGAACCAGCTGCGCGAGGGCGAACTGCTCACCTGCGACAGTTGCGGACGCCTGCTCTACTGGGACTCTGCCATGACGCCCGCGCCCAAGTCGCCCTTGCCCGAGCCAGCAGGCAGTGACGGCCGCGCCATCCGCCGCCCACAGCAGGCC
>JAJYBT010000178.1 GCA_021778875.1 Acidobacteriota bacterium
CGCTGCCCTGTAAGAAGCCCGCAGCGGTTACCTGCTCAAAAAGGAGATAGCGAAGATCCCCGGGCGCAGGCCCGCGCGGGCCTGCCGTCAGCGTGGCCACGCCACTGGCAAGAGAACTGGTGGCGTTGCTTACTGTCACCTTGAAAGTTGACCCGGTGTCGCCGAGCGCGACGGCTGGCGTGGTATATGAGGCGCTCGTTGCGCCCGTGATCGGCGCGTCATCTTTGCTCCATTGGTATTGGAGTGGGTCAGTTCCGCTGGCGACCACGGTGAACGTCGCCGTTCGGCCGATCGGAACCGTTTGGCTCGCTGGCTGGGTCGAAATGGCGACAGCCTGAGGCGGCGGAGATGTTGATTGCGAGCCTCCACCACCCCCGGCGCAGCCGCCGAGGAGCGCCGTTCCAATCCCGATGGCGAGAAGCCAACACGGAATTGCGCGCTGAGAGAAGGAACCAAATGCATCTACTTTGATCTTCGGAGACCGGGGAGGAGCGCCACAGCGACCAACAGGGAAACGTTGGGAGAACATCAGACCAGTTTACCTTCACAATTGAACCCCGACTGATTCGTTGCATACTCCATGGCCGGAGTTCGTGTCCGGTTCATCTCTTGTGCGACTACCACCGGCAGGTGGCTGGGTGGGAGTCGTGGTTTCCCACCCTTCCCGCAGAAAACGCGGGAAGGATGGGGCACCCGGCCACCTGCCTACTTCGAACGAAAAGGCGAGTACAAAAGCCAGAGGATGATGCAGCCGAAAGCCAGCATGAACACCCCGACGAAGCGGCCAGAGGGACTGCGTACTGCTCGTTCCCACCCAGCCGTCTTGGCGGCTTTGTCAGCGGGGGCTATCTTCCGGTAGACGCGAACGAACCTCTCCGGAGCCAGCCACCACGTCCCTCCAGCTCCAATCATAAAAAGCCCTGCGACGGTCATGTAAACATAGAACCACGGTACTCTCACTGGGACCCTCCACTGAATACATGGCAGCCTGACCAAGTGATCGCTCCTAGAAGCGCCTGGAATGCCAAATGACCAACCCGCCGCACCGCCGCTGCTATTTGCAGAGCCGTGACCACCTAGCCACGGGAACCAGTTATAACCACCGCTAGCGCTCCAACTTGAGACTACGTCTTTGAGCGTCTGACCCTGTTTGGCGTGCTCGACTTCTGGCGCGGCAGGTGGCCCACTCACGGATTCCAGTATAAGCAGCAGGGTGTCGAGAGGTGTGCCCCCTTCATCCTTCCGAAAGGATGGAGTATGCGGCAGAACAGTTACGTGGGCCACCTGCCGAAATAATCTGCAAAGACGTGCGACGCGCTCGGAAGATGGGTTGCGCTTGTTACTACCAACTGGCCAATGGTGCGGGCGATTGGCCAGTGATGGGAGAACAGCAAGGCGTCTTGACGGGTTTGAACTCCATGAACTCGACGCGAGTGCCATCGGGGTCGAAGAGATCGAGCTGCCACTTGCCGTCGAGGCCGAGGAGCGGCGGGCGGTCCGGGCCTTTTGGAGTCCAGCCACGCGCCTCCAATTCCTTTTGCAGCGCGGCGACGCTGACAACGTCCGGCGAGATGTGGTTTGCGCCGCCCAACTGGCTGCGGGAGGGGTTGGCGGGCAGGTAGAGCATGTATTCGAGCCAGCCGGTGCCGTTGGGCACCTGCATCATGACCCACTCGGTCTGGCCAGGTTTGGAACCACCCTGCCAACTGAGATGGAAGCCAAGCAGGTCGCCGTAGAAGTGATCCATTGCAGCGCGGTTGCGCACGACGAAGCCGGCGTGGACGATCTGGTTGCTAAGCGGGATGGAGGCGGGCCGGGGCGCGCCCGCTGCATGCAGGCCTGCCTGCGAAAACTCAATCGCGTGGCCCTCAGGATCTTTCATCCGGAAGGAAATGCTGCCGTCGCGCTGCGCAGTGACGGACGGCGGGACGGCGACGCCATGCGCGGCAAGATAACTGCGCAGGGCCTCAGCGTCTGAGGTGGCGAAGGCAACGCTGACGAGACGGTCCTCAAGTCCCGGAGTGGGCGGGGAGACGAGCTGGACGTATTGGAGATGATTGGCGTAGAAGCGGACGCCGGACTCGGGCTTGCCTGCAGGAACCTGCTGCCAGCCAATCAGAGAGCCATAGAACAACTGCGACTTTTGCAGATTGTCTGTATAGAAGGTGACATGCGCGATGCCGGTGATGGCTGGACGCGCGGGCGCGGCAGGCTGCGCAGCGGTGAGCGCGGGCAGAAGAAGGGCGCAGAGGGCGATGAGGAATCGATGCATGGCGTTTTTCTTTCTGCGCGCGGATGCGGTGATCCGCGGCTCAATGCGCCATTCTACGCGCGGGCGGCAAGGGCGGGCTTTTAGAAGCGCAGGCGCAGGCCGAACTGGAGCTGGCGCTGGCGGTAGAAGTTGGTGGCGTTGATGTTGAGTGGCTGGCCGAACTCGGTCTGGCCGGGCTTGAGGCCGGTGAGGAAGTTAAGCGTGGGCAGGCGCTGCGCGCGGGTTCCGGAGCGGACGGTGTAGCCGACTGTCTCCAGTTCGGTGACGTTCTGATGGTTGAGCAGGTTGAAGCTTTCGGCGAGCAGCTCCAACTGTGTGGTGCGGCCCAGCTTGAAGTGCCTGCCCATGCGCATGTCGGCCTTCCATGCGGCGGGGTAGCGCCAGGAGTTGCGGCCGATGCCGTAGAGGCGGTTGTCTCCGCCGTATCCGTTGATGCCGGGGGCGAGGCCGACGATGGCCGCGCCGGAGGCGGTGTATTCGCGGGGCAGCGAACCCTCAGTACGCATGGTGAAGGGCATGCCGCTGTGGAAGTAGCCGATGGCGGAGAGCATCCAGCCATTGGCGAGGCGGCCTGCCCCGCTGCGCAGATGCCACGTGGGCTCCCACACGAGCGCGGTGGAGGCGGAGTGGCGCACATCGAGATTGCTGGTGCCGTACTCCTGGCGGAAATTGGCGGGATCGAGGACGCTGCTGCCTGAAACCCAGGCGCTCTCATTCGGGTTCCAGTCGGCGGCGTGGGCGAAGGTGTAGTGGCCACGCAGGGCGAGCCCGTGGCGGCCGTAGCGCGCGAGGCGCAGCATAAGGGCCTCATAGGTGGAGTTGGCGCGGCTGGCGACCTGGATAATCTGCTGGTAATTGGGATTGAGCCGGCCGCCCAGGCCGGTGGGCGATGTGGGCGACGGCCACGAGGCGTAGAAGGGAACAGTAATCTGCGGGGTTTTGATGGGACCCTTGCCGCTGCCGTCCACTACGGCATAGGTGATGGTTTGGGGATTGACGGCAGGGTCGATGTTGGCGTCAAACGTGATGGGCAGGCGGCGGCCCAGGCTGAGGACAGCGCTGGCGGCCAGCATGATGCGGCCGGGCAGGTCTTCTTCGAGCGTGGCGACGGCCTGGTGGACTTCTCCGTTGCGGAAGGCGGGGGCGAACTCCACTGCTCCGGGCATGACGACGCTGCCGGGCTGGCCGGCCAGCACGTAAGGGAAGGGCGGAGCGCCGCCGGCGTTGAGATTGTCCGTAGGCCGCATGAAGAAGTAGAGGTCGCCCTTGAGCGAGCCGGTCTGGGTGAGCGCGGTCTCAAGCGTAGCGTTAGGCGTGCGGCCGTAATACATGCCATAGCCGAGACGCAGCACGGGCCAGCGGGTTTCGCCGCGCCCCCAGGCAAGGCTCATGCGCGGACCCCACTCGTTGCCGGGACTGGGGATGCGCTGCGTGAGCGGCAGGTCAGGGTTGCTGAGAGCGGACAGCGGCGGCGGCATCTGTTCGCGCTGCCAGCGCATTGCCGCGGTGAGCACGAGGTCTTTGCGCGGCTGCCACTGCGCGGTGACGTAGCCTGCCCAGTCGTTGGTGCTGAGCCACCAGTCCGTGGGGCCCATGAGCTGCGAGTAGTAGGTGTAGCAGGGCAGGTAACCGAGGCCATGCAGCGTGCCGTCGGCATCGCGCCAGGCGCGGCCCGTCTCATCGCAGTTGTGCTGGTCGAAGGGGTTGAGCTGGCCGTTGATGCCGAAGGCGGCAAAGGACAAGGCGTCAGAGACGAAGTTTTCAACGCTGGAGTAGTAGTACTTGCCGGTCTGGTTGCGCAGCAGGCTGGTTGCGTCTGTGTTATGGCGCATGTCAAAGCCGGCCTTGAGCATGAGCGGGCCGCGCACCCAGTCCAGTTGCTCCTGCGCTTCATAGAGATGCTCGTCAGGATAGCTGCCACGGCCGAACCAGGTGGGATTGCCGATGGTGAAGCCGTAGCGCGCATCGACGACCATCTGCGGAAGCTGACCCCATGCGTTGATATTGAGCGACTGCTCGAAGGAGGAGGGCTGGCCGGCAGGCTCGCCCTGGATCTGGTGGCCGAAGGAGCCTTGCGTAACGGCGAGCAGGTTGGGCGTGACGAATGCCTCCCAACGGCCGAGAAGCCACTGCTCGGTGGCGGTGGTTGCGCCGTAGCTGTGGTTGCCGTACATCTCCGATGTGCGCGAGAGACCGCCGCCGGGCGAGTCCCAGTGCGCGCCGCTGCCCTCGAGCGTGATGCGATGGCGCTCGGCGGCCTGCCAGTCGAGGCGGGCGAAGCCGGTCCACTGAGCGGATGTGCGCGGGGCGGGACCGAGCAGACCATCGAGCGTGCCAAGCATTTTGGAGTAGGCGGCGAGGCCCTCTGAGACAGGATCGACGCTGCTGAGGCCAAGGCGCGCGCTGAGCACCTGCATCTGGTCGTTGGAGGGCTGCGCGAAGAAGTGATCGGGATGTTTAACGGTGGAGACGCCGGGATGATTGCGCTGGTAGCCGTCGAGCGCGGCAAACCAGAAGAGCCTGCTGCGGAGGATGCGTCCGCCTGCGCCCGCACCGAAGGTGAGGCTGTGATCGCCAGGCGTGTAGGCGAGCGGCGTGAAGACAGGAACGGCGGTCAGCGTGGCAGGAGCGGTTTGCTTGATCCACTGAGTGAAGGGATTCTGCGCGCCCCACAGGTTGCTGCGGTTGAAGAGGAAGGCCTGGCCGTGCAGCGCGCCGGTTCCGCGCTCGGTTTGCACGTTGGCGCGGCGGGCAGCGGAGCGGTCGCCTTCTGCGTCTGCACCGCCTGCAACCGACTGCACGGCGCGAATTGCTGCCTCACTGGCGCCGGGGCCGATGAGCACGGCGCCGCGCGAGCGCATGCGGCCCACTCCGCGGCCACCGAAGGCGAGACGGATGCTGGCGTTATCCACCGTGACGGAGGAGGGCTGCTCGCCGCCGCGCGGGGAGGACTCAACGGGGCCATGCGCGGACGAGGCGGCAGGGGGCGCGTCGAGCACGAAGCTCTCCCAGTTGCGACCGGACAAGGGCAGCGCCTGCAACTGCGCGGCGGTGGCGGTGGTGCTGAGTGCCGAAGAGCCTGTGTCCACCGCGGTCATCCGGGAAGCAGGGCGAGCAGGCTGCATCGCCCGGCCCGTCAGCGGGAGGTTGTACAACGGCTCGGGCGGCAGCGGAAGGTCCAGCTCAGGCGGTGACGGCTCGATGCGATGTCTGGCGGTGGCGTGTGGCTGCTGAAGGGGTGCGAGCGAGCCGGCCGTGGTTTGAGTAAAGGCTGTCGTGCCCGCACTGACAATCGTCAGCAGCGCGGCCATCAGCAACGGCTTCATCCTGGTACATCCCGCCATCGAGGAACCAACTTGCGGAAGATCCTGGGAAAAACACACCTTCTGCACGGCCTGCTCTGCGGCGGGTCCGGGTTGAACAGAGCTGGAAAGGGCGGCGAAAGACGCAGGTCTCGCATCCGCGGCGTGTCCCTCTGCTCTTGCAGTGGAGTCGGATAAATTCTACGGCATTTTCCGCAGAAATGAGGGGATTCTAATCTTGCGCGGGGCAATTGCCCAACGCGCCGCGCTGAGCGCCCTGGCGAAACGCCCAAAAACATTCGGTAAACTGGAAGGACGCCATGTTGCATCCGGGACTGCTGGTACACCCCCGGCGACACTGGCGCTGATTGCGGGTTGATTCATGTTCATCGACGAGGCAAAGATTCGGGTAAAGGCCGGTGACGGCGGCAACGGCTGCATGGCCTTCCGGCGGGAGAAGTTTGTGCCGCGCGGGGGTCCCTCGGGGGGCGACGGCGGGCGTGGCGGCGACGTGATCATGGAGTCGTCGCAGCGGCACAATACGCTGATCCACTTCCGCTATAACCCGGAGCACAAGGCACA
>JAJYBT010000179.1 GCA_021778875.1 Acidobacteriota bacterium
GCGTGCCATACGACTCCGAGGTCTTTCCCGTTTACCGTCACCTCGGCCATATTCCTGACGTCGCCCAGGTCGATCCAGAGAGCCGCGCCGGGCTTGAACCAGTCCGCCGAAGCCTGAATCGTCCGGGTATAGGTGCCTGTGCCGGAGAAGTACTTCACGCCCTTGTCGTCGCTGTCATTCCATGAAATCAGTTTGTCCAGCGTGATGGATGCCGGCGCGCCGCGGCCGGGCTGGAAGCTCACATTCCATGGGCCATCCACAGTAGCCACTTGCCTCTCCTCCGGCGTGGGCAGCGTGCGCGCATTCGCTTTGGCGGGCGCGCGAAACACAACAAACACCGTGCCCCACGGCTCCAGATGCAGAGGCACCGTCGTGCGGCCGTCCGCTATTTTGTAGGAAGCCGGCGCGGTCTTGCCGGTTTCAGAGTGCCAAAGCTCAGGAGCCTTTCCTGCAACCCTGAAGCTGGCCTCGACCGTTGCGTCATGGTCGCCGCGATTGTCCACGAAGTAAATGTCTGCATCGGCCAGCCTGCGATGCACAAACAGAATCTGCGAATCGCTCTCCGGCTTGCTCGTGTCGAAGTCGGCGGCCACGTTCAACGCCTTCAGCACGGCATCGGCATTCTGCCCTGCGTAGACCTTGCCCTTGCCAATGGTGTGCACGCCGGTTCCATCGCCAAACAACTCGTCAGTCAGTGTCTTGAATTCGGCCTGGTTGTCGGCCAGGCTTGGCGTGTCCGTTGGCTTCTGGCCGGCGACCACCGCACCCTGCTCCACCAGCTTGTGAAGCGCTTGCAGCACCGGCAGGGACATGTGCCTGCTGTAGGGGTCCAGCGCCAGCACGCGATAGCTCATGCCGCTTCTGGCTGTTACCCGGCCATCCGCTGCGCCCAGTTCATGGATCAGGCCATCGGCGTTGATGTAGTCGAAGTTGTAACCGGCAGGCACATCGGGCGCCTTGCCGGCAAAGATCGCCGTGACGTTTGAGTCCTCACCGTAGAAGTAGATGACATCCGCGACGAAGTGGCCCTGTTGCAGAAGAAATGAGTTGCGAGCCAGGTAATTGATCCACACGTTTGCCTGTTCTGCCCAGGTTTCGTTGCGGTTGAACCATTGGCCGCATGGTCCCAGAGTCAGCCCGGGAACCTTGTCGATCAGCGGCTGGTGAGCTGACTCGTGAATGACGAACCGGTTGATGCCGTTCAGGAACTCCTGGTCCGCGGTCGGCTTCAGGGTTGAAGGCGACCAGGCCCATGCGGCGGCCGGAGTGCAGGAAGTCATCGACTCCGCCGCAGCGAGGTTTTGCCCGTAGATGTGCGCTACGGATGCCGATTCGCGATCATCGGCGTTGTAGCCGAACATGGGCTTGTTGACGCCCGGCATCTGCACCCACATGGCGCTCATCGGAATGTCGTCCAGCTTCTTCACTTCCATGCCATCGGCGATAAAGGCGCGCCCGTCTTCGTGCGACTCGCCGTAGTGGCCCATGCCGCGCTCCTTCAGCGACGCCTCCACCTGGCCATAGTGGTCATCCGCGGTCAGGTCGGCGATGGTCTTGCGCAGGTCCCACAGGAACTGGTCGCTGGCCTGCGCGCTTTCAACCACGCGTCCGGTAAGAACCGGCAGCCATGGGCGCGGGTCGTAACCGCGCAGCCGGGTGAACTGGGCGATCATGTCGTCGGTCCAGTTCTGCGCGCCGGCCTCCCAGCTATCGGTGACCACGTACTTGATGCCGCGCTTGCCCATCATGTCCGCGCCAACTGTCTCCTTGTAGCTGTCCAGGTAGCGATCCATGTAGTGCTTCACGTAACCCGCGTTCAGCTTGTCCACTTCAAGCCCTGTGGCTTCCTTGGTCGCCGGGTGATTGGCGATTCCGAGCAGCGAGTAGCCAAAGCGCAGCACCACCCAGTTGCCCGCCGGAGGCGTCCAGTCCAGCGTGCCGTCCGCGCGTATCTTGCCGGTCAAATCCACCACATCGCCCTTTTTGATGACCTCGGCAGAATCGAACTCCGGCGTGGCGAATTCATACAAATCGCGCATCGGGTTGAAGGCTGCCTTCTCCTCAAAGCGGTTGACGCGCGCGCCCGGATGCAGCACAAGCTCTGACACCAGAACATTGCCCGATGGTTTGGGAATCAGCGCCGCCATGGCGGGGTTGTCGTCAAAGGGACTTGGCGGGGCAGGTATGGTCTTGAACGTTACGCGGAAATACTTCGCCGTTACAGGCGCAAACGATATGGTGTGCTCTGTGGAGCCGCCTCTTGGAATCGCGGCCACGACATGGTAGTTTTGCCCGTCGTCGCTGGCCTCCAGCGCCTCCCCGCTGTCGCCGCCGGGAGGCAGAAAAGCGTCGAACGGTCCCTTGACGCCCGCAACAATCGTGATGCCGCGAATCGTCTGCGGCTGGGGATACTCGTACTGAATCCAGGCATTCTCGCCCATTGCAGCCTTCGGAAAGGCGACATGCTTCACCAGGTCGCCATCGCTCAGCAGCGCAGGGTCGATGGTTCCGCTGCTGGCGGTAATCTTTGCCTGCACGGCATCGGCGGCGACTTCTCCGGCCGGGACGCGGAACGCGACCACTTCGCTGTCTGCATAAAACTGAGGCGCAGCGAACGGCGTGCCCAGAGCGCCGCCAATATCTTCAACCGGAAGATTCTGAAATGCGCCCGTGTTCGTGGGCGGATGGGCCAGCGTGCCCGTGAAGGGCCTGCCGCCCTCCACGCGCGTCTCGCTCCATACATACTTCTTCATCGCCTCGGAGGCCGGAACCCAGGGGCCGCCTGTCTCGCTCCAGCCCGGCGAGCCGGCGATCGCCTCTTCAAACCCAAGCTGATCGGCCAGTGTCGTGGCGTACTTGAAAGCGTCTTTCCATTCGGGCGTCATGTACGCCAGACGCTTCTCCACCACCTGCGGCGTAGACATCGCGGCATCGAAATTCTGAAAGCCGGCCAGCCCGGCCCGATGCATCCACTCCTCATCCAGCTTGATGCCGTCCCTGGTGATGTTGCCGTTCATCCAGTGCCACCACACCCTGGGGCGCGCGCTGGCCGGAGGATTTTCAAAGCCGCTCTTGAGCGCATCGGGCTTCTGCTGTGCCCCTGCGTAGCCCAGACCGGCCATCACCAGGCCAGCCATCGTCAGTGTCATGACAGAACGTCTCATCGCTTCTCCTCTTCGGCAACAGATTGCGGATGCTTCCCCGGGTAAGTCCAGCAGCGTGGAATCACCCGTTTCGAGCGCCCGGGATGTTGAATTCCAGGCGAAATGAACCTTAGCACACGGGCTTCGTGTTCGAAAAGGAACTTATTTATGATTCGAATTTTGAGCGGGACCCCTGCCTTGTAACCGCTCCGGCGCAGGTGTGCCCTGCCAGGCGGCTGGGCCATCGTCCCTGGCAGAGCAGCTTCTAAAAATCTTCGTCGTCGCCGATGGGCATGCCGGGTGGCGCTTTGACGGGCGGGGCGGGAACGAACCGGGCCGGGTCCTGCTCGTACCTCTTGATGCGGTCAATGAGCGCGGCGCGATGGATTGCCTCGGCAGAGTCTTTTGGCGCGGGCGTTGAGGTCCATTGGTTGAGAAGGTCGGCGATGTGCCAGCGGGCGATGGCGCGGGCCTGGCTGGAAGCGGCCGGATTTACGGCAAGCGAGAGCATGGCTTCGAGGGCGCGGAATTCAACAGCGCGCTCGACCTCAGAGGACATGCTGTGGCCGGACTCTGGCCGCTCGGCGACAGCGGAGGAAATGGCTTCGAGCACGCCGCGGAGCGATGGCGAGTCCGGCACGCGCATGTGGTACTCGATGAGGCGGCTGGCGCGGGCAGGATCGAGCAGAACAGACAGAGTAAGATCGGCGGCGGATTCGGCAGCCGCAACCGGATCAAAAGTGAGCCCCGTGTGCGATGGGAAGGACTCTTGTGTGCGCGGGTAGCCGGGGGGCACGGGCGGCAGCAGGCGCAGCAGCGGCTCGGGCAGCGTAAGCGTCTCCGGCGACAGCGTCTTCAGCACGGCGGCGAGCGCCTTGCGCTGCTCGGCCGGATCGACTACGGAAGGATTCGGAAGACCGTCGCCGCGCAGGTTGTAGCGATAGTCCAGGCCGCCGATCTCCTTGATGGCGGCTTCCGTCTGGTAGCGGTGATAGAGATAGAGCGGCACCAGCGTTTGCTCAAGCTGAGCCATGGGCGTGCCGCGCTTGATCGCGCCCTCGCCGAAATTCTTCAAGACGGCTGCGCGCACGGTCAGCACCCGCTCAAGCTCGGCGGCGGGATCGGGGCCGTTGTCCCATAGATGCGCCCGCGGGTGCGCGGAACCCAATGGGCGGGCGTCTTCATCCGTAATGAAGACCTGACCGGCGCGATCCGCATCGCTCAGAATCCTGTTCAGCGCCGCCTCTTCGGATTCGGCAGTCAGGTGCGGAGCGAACTGGCGGTAGCCGTAATCGATGGCCACCTTGTCCCACGCGCCGATGTTGACTGCATACGCATGCGAGAGATCGGCGCGGCCATTCGCGTCGAGCGTGACATAGGGATGGGGATAGTCCATCACGCTGTCGCTCTGCGAGATGGTCGAAGCGGCAAAGTTGTGCGCCAGCCCCAGCGTGTGCCCGGTTTCGTGCGCAGCCAACTGGCGGATGCGCGCCAGCACAAGCTGGAGCATCGGATTGTTGACCGAGTCCGCTGCATCCTTCTTCGTGCCTGGCTCAGAGGACGTGTCGCTGTAGGGAGACAGGAGCGCCTCCGCAATCATGAAGTCCTGGCGCGCGCGCAGGGAGCCGAGCGTGACATTGCCTTTGATGATTTCGCCCGTGCGCGGGTCGGCGACGGCCTCGCCGTAGCTCCAGCCGCGCGTGTAGCGGTGGACCCACTGGATGATGTTGTAGCGCGCGTCCATCGGGTCCGCGGCCGCGGGCAGCAGATCCACGCGGAAGGTTCCCCTGGCCCACCCGGCTGCTTGAAAGGCCTGGTCCCACCAGCGCGCCCCTTCAACCAGGGCGGTGCGAACGGGCTCTGGAGCGCCGCGATCCACGTAGTACTGAATGGGCGCGACGGCTTCGCAGGCTGAGGCGCAGTTGGGGTCTCTCTTGATGAGCCGATGCCGCAGGATGAAGAGCTGGTCGAGAGGCTCGCCGAGGGGCGCAGTGTAGTCGCGATAGCCGCTGGGAAAATAGCCCGCGCGCGGATTGAAGCGCCGGGGCGTGAAGCCGGGTGGCGGCAGCTCAATAAAGGAGGTGCGCTCGCGAACCGTCATGGCATGCGGATCGGGCGTCACGTCATTCACGAAGTCTCCCTCCGCGAGGCCGTCGGTGGTGAACGTAAGCTCGGCTTCCACCTCGGTGTTCTTCGGGAATGCCCTGGTGCCGTCAAGCGCAACAGTGGAGCGGGTGGCGTCCACCTTGTATGAGCCCTGCTTCAGCCGGGTCAGCGTGTCCGTGACGCCGTGCGCGTCGTGCAGAAAGAAGTCCGTGGCGTCGATGAGGATGTCGCCTTGCGGCGACTCGGCGGCGACAGTGAAGCCCCACAGCACAGACTCCGGGAAAGACTGGGTGACCGCCAGTTGCTCGTCCGGGTCGGCGCTCGAAGCGCGAAAAGCCATGTTGCGCTCGACAAGCAGCACCTTGGGTCCGCTGCGCATGAAGCGCACGATGCGGCCCGGCGAAACCTGGCCGCGGTCGAGTCCCAAATCGTTCGAGCCGGTTCCGTACGGCAGAGAGTTCACGTAGATCATATCCGGGCTGCTGCCGTCGGGGCTCAGATGCGGAATTTCGACGTAGAGCCTTCCGCTCCGGGCGTCCCAATCGAGCGGAAGAAAGCCGTCGAGGCGCTTCATCTGCGCGGTCTTTGCGCGAACCGTGGGCACGGCAGCCGAATCGGCGTCCGCCCTGGGGCCTTGCGCCGATGCGGCGATGGAAACAAGCAGCAGAGCCAGAATGGGAAGTTTGCGCATTTCTTCTTCTATCACGGAGCGCAGGACGCCGGACCCGCGATTGCAGGAGATTCGCGTTGCATCTGTGCGCCGCCGGAGCGCGCGCAGGGCCCTGCTTCCTGGCTTGGGTATTTGACCGCTTGAAGTCGTACCAACTCTGGGTGCCCCAGGTCTCGATTTTGAGACCTGGGAAAGCATGCACTCAAGAAACAAAATCACACG
>JAJYBT010000180.1 GCA_021778875.1 Acidobacteriota bacterium
TCTGTCTGTTGTGCTGTATGCGATTGCGATTCCGCTGGCGTTTGTGCAGCCGTGGATTGCGGCGGCCCTTTATATTGGGGTCGCGGTGATCTGGCTGGTACCGGATCGAAGGATCGAGGGGAAGATCGAGGAGTCGTAGGCAGCGTGGCGAGGAGTTGGGAATGATTTATCCGACCGCCTCTTCCACTTGAAGCATGAGATCTTCCCATTCGGTGGTCAGGGTGGCGTGCTGCTCGCGCAGGGAGTCGAGTTCGGCGGTGATGCGGGCGGTTTCTTCGGCGCTGATGAATACGCCGAGCGACTGTTCAGTGTCGCCGATGAGGGCTTCGACGCGGGGGATCTCCTCTTCGACAAACTTCAGACGGTCCTGCATTTGCTTTAGCTTGATGGGATTCATCCGCTTGGCGCGATCTTTGGCGGGGGCGTCGGCGGAGGGTTCGGGTGTGGCGGGTTCAGGCTGTGCGGCGGCAGCGGTGGCTGCGGCGAGCTCGGCGGAGCCACCTTCCTTGCGCCAGAGATAGTCCTCGTAATTGCCGGGGTAGACGTGGACCTTGTGATCGGCGACTTCGAGGACGCGCGTGGCCAGTTTGTCGAGGAAGTAGCGGTCGTGGGAGACGAAGATGACGGTTCCGGTGAAGTTGCGGATGGCTTCGAGGAGCACGTCCTTGGCACGGAGGTCGAGGTGGTTGGTGGGCTCGTCGAGGAGCAGGAAGTTGGCGGGGCTGACGAGGATTCGAGCGAGCGCGTAACGGTTGCGTTCGCCGCCGGAGAGCACGCCGAGCGGCTTGTAGACATCATCTCCAGTGAAGAGGAAGCAGCCGAGGAGGCCGCGCAGTTCGGAGTCGGGTACTTTAGGGGCGATGCGGCTGATGTCATCGAGCATGCGCGCGGAGGGGTCGAGGACTTTGTACTGGTCCTGGGCGAAGTATTCCGGCATGACGTTGTGGCCTAGTTTGAGCAGGCCGCTTGAGGGGGTGTCTTCTCCGCTGAGGAGGCGCACCAGAGTGGATTTGCCTGCACCGTTGACACCGACGAGGGCGATGCGGTCGCCGCGATCGATGGTGAAGCTGACGTCGTCGAGGACAAGCTTGGGGCCATAGCTCTTAGAAAGGCCGGAGACTTCGACGACCGTGCGTCCTGAAGCCGGTGGCTGTGGGAAGGTGAAGTGAATCTCGGGCTCTTCCTCGGGGATTTCGATGCGCTCGATCTTTTCGAGTTCCTTGATGCGGCTCTGGACCTGTTTAGCCTTGGTGGCCTGATAGCGGAAGCGATTGATGAAGGCTTCGAGGTGCTCGATTTGATCGCGCTGGTTGCGGTAGGCGGCCTCTAATTGGGCGCGGCGCTCGGCTTTCTGCTGGAGGTATTTCTCGTAATTGCCGTGGTAGACGTGGAGGCGCTTGTTCCAGACCTCGACGATTTTGTTTACGGTGACGTCGAGGAAGTAGCGGTCGTGGGAGATGAGGATGTATCCGTTGGGGTACGTGCGCAGATAGTCTTCGAGCCAATTGCGGGTTTCGAGGTCGAGGTGGTTGGTGGGCTCGTCGAGCAGGAGCAAGCTGGGCTTTTGCAGCAGGAGCTTGGCGAGGGCGATGCGCATCTGCCAGCCGCCGGAGAACTCTTCGGTGCGGCGCTGCCAGTCGTCTTTTGAAAAGCCGAGTCCGGTGAGGACGGTGCCTACCTGCGCGTCGAGAGCGTAGCCGTTGTGGGCGCGGAAGCGCTGATCGATGTGCGAGAAGCGGTCAGCGGCGGCGGCGTATTCGGCACTTTCGGGGTCGAGTTCGGCGAGCGCGGCGGAGAGAGTTTCCATTTCCTTTTCGAGGCCGAGCAGCTCATCGAAAACGGAGAGGCATTCGTCGAATACGGTGCGTCCGGCGAGGGCGAGGCCGTCCTGCGGCAGGTAGCCTATGGTCATGCCGCGGGTGCGCTGCACCTGGCCATAGTCGAGGCCGTCGAGCCCGGCCAGGATCTTCATGAGCGTGGATTTCCCGGTGCCGTTCGCGCCTACGAGGGCGGTACGTTCGTCGGGGGTGATGAGCCAGTCGGCATCCTGGAAGAGGAGCTTGGGGCCGAATCGCTTGCCGGCCCCGGAAAGTTGCAGCATATCTCTAGTTTAGCTGGTAACGGGGGCCGCTCTGGTTTGGTCAGCAGGTGATGCGGCCAGCCAAAAAGCTGTCAGCGAACAGGCTGCTTTCCGGGTGGGCGGGATTTCAGAGAGTGTTTCCTGGCTGCCTTTAATTCTTCCCAGTCTTTTTCGGTCTGGTCGGCGTAGGCGTCAGCGAAGTGGGCGATGGCTTCGCCGAAGCGTTTGCCGCTGCCGATGTAACCGGCGAGCAGGCAGGGGTCTCCGGAGCGGGCATGACCGCGGGCCAGCAGCTCGCCGCAGATTTCGGCGTACTGCAGCAGGCCATCGCCGGCCAAATCTTCGACGGCGATGGCGCCCTTGTGATCGTTGAGCTGGCGCACTTCATAGTGGCGATTGGCGATGGTGGTCCAGCCGAGAAATGGATCGGACTGGAACTGCATGGCACGTTGTCCATTGACGACGCGCTCGCCCTGATGGAGGGCCAACCCGTGGGCCGGCACCCAGGGTGCGTAAGCTGAACCGGGTTGCTCTTTCAGCTGCAGGAACAAGGGGTCTGCGGGGCCGTTGCCCTCGAAGTAGATGACGTAATCGCGAAGTCCGACGGAGCCGGTGCCGACAACTTTGAAGGCGACGTCGAGCGGCCGATATTGGGCGAAGAAGTGGCGGCGGTCGGGCTGCAGGGTCTGGTTGTAGGTGGTCAAAGAAGCCAGAACGGCGCGGCGCTGTGCTGCGGAGAGGCGTGCGAGGAGCGGCTTGTTCTCCTTGAATATGCGAGTGACGGAATGGCCGGATGGGGCTTTGCCAGAGATGGTCAATTGCTCGAGCGTGTTGATGGGTGTGCTGCGCTCGGCCTGCAGCAGGGCGCGGCTAACAGGAGAGATTCGCTGCAGGCGATGTACCTGGAAGTGGGCCATCGCGGTTATGGGCATGCGGGCGAACATTTCGACGAACTTGTGGTACTGGGCGGCGAAAGCGAGCACGGCTTCTTCGCAGGCGGCGTTCTTTGCGCCGTTGGCGCGGCCGGCAAGCACGAGGCTGGCGGCGAGCCGCTTGAGATCCCAGTCAAAGGGCGCGCGGATGGTTTCGTCGAAGTCGTTGATGTCGAAAACCAGGCGTCCGTCGGGCGCGGCGAACGCGCCCAGGTTGCGTACGTGGGCGTCGCCGCAAATCTGCGTGACGATGCCGGTGTCGGCGATAGCGGCGAGGTCGGCGGCCATGACGGGAACTGCGCCGCGGAAGTAGCCCAAGGGTGATTCCAGCATGCGCTCGTACTTGAGGGTGATCAGGGCAGGGACCCGGCCGCGCATTGATTCCTCAAGCAGGGTGAGGGGCCTATGCCGCCGGTGGGAGGGCTTCCAATGGGCGAGATCCTGGCGCGGCATCTGTTTGCGCCGGGCGCGGCCGAGAGTGCGCCGCTCCTGCTGGGACGGGAAGTGGGTCATCGCTTTCGCACGATACAACGGGATGGATGGGGATTACAAACGAGCTTCAGACGAGCCGAGCAAGATGGGCGGTGGCGGCGTCGTCCAATGCGGGCATGGCTCCGGCCTGCGATGCCACCCAAGCGCCCCAGCGGTTGCCCGCGTCATTCATTTGATAGAGAGAGAGGCCGCGCAGGTAGGCATCGACGAGCGCAGCGGTGAAGGCATCGCCTGCGCCGACGGTATCTGCAACGCTGGTCTTGAGGCCCATGTGGCGGTCGTGTTCGTCGTGGGTGACGAGCAGGCTGCCATGCGCACCCATGGTGATGGCGACCATTTGCAGCGGATAGCGCTCGAGCAGCCAACGGGAGGCGGAGCGCAGCGCGGCTTCAGTTTGTTCGGTGCCGGCCATTGAGGGGCCACCGAGCAGGCCCAGGACGATGGGGACTTCGCCCTCATTGAGCTTGAAGATGGTGGCGAGTTGGAGCGAGTCGGCGATGAGAGGGGCTGAGTAAAAGGGCGCACGGAGATTGACGTCAAAGACGCGCACGCATTCGGGGCGGGTTGCCGCGACAAACTGCCGGATGGTTTCGCGCGAGGCCGGCTCACGCTGAGCCAGGCTGCCGAAGCAGACCGCGTCGGCCTCTTCGGCGAGAGCGCGCCACTGCGGGGTCCACTGCATGAAGTCCCATGCGACGGGCTCATGAATGATGTAGTGAGGTTCGCCATGTAGGATCTCGACGCCGACGGTTCCGGTGGGGTGAACGGTGTCGGTCTGAAGGTAGTCCAGGTCGACGGGGAAGCGTTTCAGCTCGGCCAGGGCGCTGGCTCCGCGGTCGTCCGCGCCGAGACGGCTGGCGATAACGCCGCGATTGCCGAGTCTGGAGGCCATTACAGTGAAGTTGGCCGGCGCACCGCCTAATCGCTCGCCCGAGGGCAGCAGATCCCAGAGCAACTCGCCCAATCCGCAAATGGTTTTCCCGCCGCTCATTACGCGCGCCGTCCGTGTTGAAAGTCGTACGTTACTTCGCTGTTCCAACATCTTAAATGCGAACGCCCTTGAAAAGTTGTCTGATTACTTAGGTGACCTGCCGGAATCGGGTTAGTGCGCCTATGCTGGCGGCATGTCACGAGTTCTTCCGCAATCGCTTTTACGGTTTGCCGCTGGATTGCTACCGCTGCTGCTGTTACTTGCCTGTCCGCCGTCGGCATCGGCCAAAATCAAGTACCATTCGGTGGCTCTGGGCGTGGCCCGCACCGTACCGTATTCGCAGGAAGGCGATCCTGACGGAGCGCTGCCGACCGAGACACGGCTGCGCGTGCGTCCGCTTGTGGTGGATGGAAGGGTGAAGGACTGGACGACGGGAGAGGTACACGACATAACTGATCGCAGCTTTGCGGTACGCCGTGCCGAGCGTGTCAATGATGCACTTCCGACCGACGATCATGCGATCTGGGTATGGCAGCGGGGACCCTGGCTGCTGGTAAATCGTACGACAGGGAGGATTTCGATTCTTCACCTGCCTGACTATGACCCTTCAGTTTCGAATGTGGTTTGGTTCCGGGACTATGGCGCCTATTGCGGGCTCAAGCCGAGCGGAAAGACTCTGTTTGCCGTGGTTGCCCAGATTGCGGTGCGGCGGGCGGTGCTAAGCAAGCGCCTTGCGGCGTGGCACCTGGCCGACCATCCCACGCCGGCGTGTGCCGCGGCGGTGTGGCAGCGCGATCCGTTGCAGGTAACATTCAGGCCAACGAATGGGGTGGCGCACAGCTTTGCGGTGGTCGGGTCTTCGGCAGTGCTGGTGGAGCAGGGTGACGGAGCCGATTCGAGCTCCGGTGCGGCGAACTGAGAGTGTCGCGGGTCTAGACTGGTGGTATGGAACCGCTGGATGAGCTTCTGAAAATGGCTGAAGAGGCGCATGGGCATCTGTGCGCGGGGCAGATTCTGGGCGTGCGCATGGCGATGCTGGGGTGCGAGCGACTGGGTATCGAGGAGCCGCGGGGCAAGGACCGGAAGCGACTGGTGACGTTTGTTGAGATCG
This sequence comes from Acidobacteriota bacterium, assembly GCA_021778875.1. The sequence continues at coordinate 5,547 of JAJYBT010000180.1, forward strand.
ATCGCTGCGCGACGGACGCGATCGGCGTGGTGACAGGCTGCCGGCTGGGCAAGCGGGCGTTGAAGTTCCGCGACTGGGGCAAGATGGCGGCAACGTTTGTTTATGTGCCCAGCGGGCGGGCAATTCGCATCGCGGCAAGGGAATCGTCGAAGGCGCGGGCGCGGGAGCTGTATCCGGAGATCGAGAACAAGAACCAGCAGCAGATGCGGGCGTATGGCGAGATGCCGGAGGCGGAGCTGTTCAGCGAGGAGTGGGTCGAGGTTCCGCTGGATGCGAAGGAGTTTCCGGGTTACAAGGGCGAGCGGGTGGCGTGCGATGGATGTGGCGAAGGGATAAACTACGACCGCTTTGTGCGCCGCGAGGGAAGGACGCTTTGCCTGGCGTGCGCAGCGCCGGAGGAGCGGTATTACCGACCGGTGAGTGGCGAGAAGTGACGCCGGTTAGCGTCCGTCTTTCAGGCGACTAGCGAGGCGATGGGGCAGGCCGGCGGCGAGGATTTTTTGCTGGGCGCATTTGACGTCATAGGGGACGCGATAAAAGATGACGCGCTGCAGCATATTGTCGCCGGTGCCTTCGGTTTCATAGAGTGCG
>JAJYBT010000181.1 GCA_021778875.1 Acidobacteriota bacterium
TTTTTCACGGGCGTGCTGGCGGTGATTGTGGCCACGCCATGCACGGCTCCGCTGATGGGCGCGGCGGTGGGCTATGCGCTGGCGCAGCCGGCGGCGGTGACGTTTGCTGTGTTTACGGCGCTGGCGCTGGGGCTGGCCTCGCCTTATGTGGCGCTGACGCTGCAGCCGGCGTGGACGCGCTGGCTGCCGAAGCCGGGCGCGTGGATGGACGTGCTGAAGCAGGCGATTTCAGTACCGATTTTTGCCACGGTGATCTGGCTGGCATGGGTGCTGGCGCAGGCGTATGGAGCCTCAGTTCTGGCGGCGCTGCTGGGGAGTTTTCTGCTGCTGGCGATTGCGGGGTGGTTCTTGGGGCGGTGGCCGGCGCAGCGGTGGGCCACGGTCGTTGCAGTGGCGATTGTTGTTGTGGTGATTGCCGTGAGCGCGCTTGCGCCGGGCAAGCTGGCTGTTGCTTCGCAGGCTGCCGGGCAAGGCGAGGCGCACGGCTGGGAGCCGTGGTCTGCGGAGACGGTTGCGCGGTACCAGTCGCAGGGGCGGCCTGTGTTTGTGGACTTTACGGCGAGCTGGTGCCTGAGCTGCCAGGTGAATGAGCGCGTGGTCCTGAGCCAGACGCAGGTGCAGAAGGCGTTTGCCGATGCCAACGTGGCATTGCTGCGGGCGGACTGGACGCGGCACGACGAGGCGATTACGCAGACGCTGACAGCGCTGGGACGCGATGGCGTGCCGGCGTATGTGCTGTATGTGCCGGGCGAGGCTCGTCCGCGACTGCTGCCGGAAGTGCTGACCACCGGCGTGGTGACGGATGCGCTGGCCAGCCTGCCGAGGAGCTCGGCGCGGGCGAGTGCAAACGTCTCCAACCTTAGGTAAATAATACATATAAATTGCTTTACGGTGGCCGGATGACTTATTCGGCCAAGGTTTGGCTGCGTAATTTTCTGCAGCGAATCTATGGAAAACTGCAAATAAGCCTCTTCACCCCCCGGGGGGGGGAGGGGGGTGGGGGGGTGTGCCGGCGGTACGGACCGGAGTACTAACCGGGCGCTTCCCTGGCAGATTTCTACTGCTGCAATTCCATTGTGCGGGATTGAGGGGAAATTATCTGCAAAATGGGCGGAGTTTTTTTGCTGGGCCAGGTGGGCAATCGTGGCCTCCCACCCTGTCCTTCGCTGGCGCGAACGACGAGGGTGGGGCAACCCACAAAGCTAGGACGGGGCACCCCCGGTGGTGGAGGGTCCGGCATCAGAAGGGGTTAGGGCGGGCCGCCCGCCCACCTGCCTAAAGCTTGAAATCAATCCCTAACATCGCTCACAAACTCTCATGCTACGCGTCGGATAAGCCATACCGGCGAGCTATGTGCTCAATTTTGTCGTTAGGAGGTTCTGTGAAACCGTCTCGGTGTATCTACCTGTCTGCTTTCGTCACCCTAGCATCAATGGTCAGTATTCCAGCGCTTCACGCGCAAACAACCGTTGCTGGCAGTGTCTTTGGTGCATTTAACCAGAGCACCACGGGAAATAGCACACAGCAAAGGGAAATAGCACACAGCAAAGCACGGCAAACTCTCCCGGCGGATTCATCGAAGTGCGCCAGATTCACAACCCGCTCATTGGCTATCAGGCTGTCTACTCAATTAGGCGCGCGGATCAAACGTATCAACCGCTGATATGTCCGACTACTGGTCGTACGCCCCCATGTCAGCCGACTTTGACAGTTCCCGGATATGCACAGGAGGTGGCCGCAGATTGGGTGTTTTCATTCAAGTTGATGAAGATTCGCCCTTTTGCGATTGCCGGAATGGGCCTCCAATTTAATTCACCACTTTCCGGGTTGAATGACACTCACACCTCGGTCAAACCGGTCTATGATTACGGTGCCGGCTTTGACTGGGAGTTATTCCCGCGCATAGGTATCCGTGCCCAATATCGCGGGAATATCTCGTCGGCCCCGAACTTCTCCTCTAGCTACATTTCGACCAATCGTCTTATGCACACTGCGGAGCCAGCAGTAGGCGTTTACTTCCGCTTCTAGTGCAGCACTGTCAGAGACTGGCATTTATTGAGAGGGGCTGGTGGCGCACCCTGTCCCTGCCAGCGAGGTGGATGGGGCACCCTAAGTTGTTTGTCGGTTGAAATTGTAAAAACTTAAGGTGCGCCACCCGCCGAACTCTGCCTGGAAGAGACTATTCGCGGTTCTTTTTGCCTGATTTGATGCGGCGGATTTCTTCCATGCGCTGGGCTAGCTGTTTTTCGCGGCCTTCCTGGGTGGGCTGGTAGTAGCTGCGGCCCTTGAGGGAGTCGGGGAGGCAGTCCATGTCGGCAACGCGGCCTTCTTCATCGTGGGCGTAGCGGTAGCCCTTGCCGTAGTCCAGATCCTTCATCAGTCGTGTGGGTGCGTTGCGCAGGTGGAGGGGGACAGACTCCTGGCGGGTGTGTTCGATCTCCTGCTGCACGGCGCCGTAGGCGGTGTAGACGGAGTTTGACTTGGGCGCGAGCGCGAGGTAGACGACGGCCTCGGCGAGGGCGAGGTCGCCTTCGGGCGAGCCGAGGAACTCTATCGCCTGCTTGGCGGAGAGGCAGAGGTTGAGCGCCTCGGGGGCGGCGAGTCCGATGTCTTCGACGGCCATGCGGACGACGCGGCGGGCGAGGTAGAGGGGGTCTTCTCCGGCGGCGAACATGCGGGCGAGCCAGTAGAGAGCGGCGTCGGGGTCGGAGTTGCGCACGCTCTTGTGGAGGGCGGAGATGAGGTTGTAGTGCTCTTCGCCGGACTTGTCATAGATGAGCACGCGCTGCTGCACGGCTTCCGCCGCGAGTGCGCGGTCGATGTGCTTTGTTCCTTCAGCGGCAAGCTGGGCGGCGACTTCCAGCGTGTTGTAGGCGCTGCGGCAGTCTCCGCTGGAGTAGCTGGCGATCAGCTCCAGCGCGTCGTCATCGGCAGTGAGGTTGAGGGCGCCGAGGCCGCGGTCCTTGTCCTCGACGGCGCGGCGGAGTAACTGCGTGATGCGGTCCTCGCTGAGGGGTTGCAGCACATACACACGGCAGCGGGAGAGCAGCGCGGAGATGATCTCGAAGGACGGGTTCTCAGTGGTTGCGCCGATTAGGCGGATGGTGCCGCGCTCGACGTAGGGCAGGAAGGCGTCCTGCTGGGCCTTGTTGAAGCGGTGAATTTCATCGATGAAGAGGATGGTGCGGGAGTGCATTTCCGCGGCGCGGGCCGCGTCGGCCATGACCTGCTTGATTTCCTTGATGCCGCTGGTGACGGCGGAGAACTCAATGAAGCTGGCCTTTGTGGTTTCCGCAATGATTTTGGCGAGGGTGGTTTTGCCGACGCCCGGCGGGCCCCAGAAGATCACGGAGCCGGGGTCGTCGCGCTCAATCTGGACGCGGAGGGGCTTGCCGGGGCCGAGGAGATGTTCCTGTCCGCTGTATTCGTCGAGGGTGCGGGGGCGCATGCGCTCGGCGAGCGGCGCCCCTGCCACTGCGTGGGGCGGGGTTTTGGAGGGGTTCCTCTGGCCGGGCGGGAGATTGTCAAAGAGGCTCATCGGCGGGCCTTTCGCTGGCGGGCGGCCTCGTAGAGCAGGATGGAAGCGGCGACGGATGCGTTGAGGCTTTCGACAGGGCCGGGGCAGGGAATGGTGATGGCGGCGTCGGCCTGGAGGGCGAGGTCCTGAGGCACGCCGTTGCCCTCGTTGCCGATGAGGAGGGCGATGGGGGCGTCGAGGTGGGCGTGGTCTGCGGGTTGGGCTCCGTGGGCAGCCGTGGTGAGGATTTTGACGCCGGATGCGCGGAGCCTGGGGAAGCATTCATCCACGGAGGCGCTGAGGAGCGGCAGGCGAAAGACGCTGCCGGCGGAGGCGCGCACAGCTTTCGGGTTCCACGGGCTTACGGTTCCGGGGAGGCTGAGGATGCCGTTTGCGCCGAAGGCTTCGGCGGAGCGGATGATGGCGCCGAGGTTTCCGGGGTCCTGGAGGCCGGCGAGGATGACGAGCAGGGGAGCGGCAGCGGGACGGCTGTCGAGCAGATGAGTCCATGTCCACTGGGGCGGTTGGACGAGGGCGGCGACGGGTTGCGGGGTTTCCGTTGCGAGGGCGGAGGACATGAGATCGCGCGGGAGCAGGAGGACGGTGGTTTCCGGCGGAAGGCCGAGGTCGTCGAGCAGGTGCTCGGAGCCCTGCGCGGCGAAGACGCAATCCACGCGGAGGCCCGCGCGTATGGCTTCGCGGAGGAGGTTGGGTCCTTCGATGCCGGCGAGGCCCTGGGCGTCGCGGCCGGGCTGGGCGAGAGCGCGGCGCAGCTGTTTGAGGCGTTCGTTCTGCTTACTCTGTACAATGCGAACAGGCATCTGTTTGAGTTGTTTGCATCTCCAAGGCGATTCTATGCTGATTTGCGTTCTGTCGGCAGGCTGTCGTCGCGGCTGAACTTGCACCGCCGCTGGTGCTGTGATAAGTTCCGGTTTTGTGGCGTCTGCAATTGCGGCGTTTTCGGCGGTCTTGCTTCTGCGTCCGGACGCGGCTGTTATGCAAACGCTTGAGGGAACCGAGGTAGACCTTCTTGTCCGCGGAAATTTTGCGCGTCCATCCCGATGAGCCCCAACCTGACCGGATTGATACCATTGTCTCCTGTCTGCGCAAGGGGGATGTGGTTGCTCTGCCAACGGACACCTTCTACGGCCTGGCCGTGGACCCGGTGAACCTGCATGCGGTGGAGCGGATTTACCAGATCAAGAGCCGGCAGAAGCACAAGCCACTTTCGCTGCTGATTTCATCGCTGGCGATGGCGTATGAGCTGGCGCGGGAATCCGATTCGATGCTTGACCGGCTGGCGGACAAGTTCTGGCCGGGGCCGCTGACGATTATTGTGCGCGCGGGGAGCAAGCTGCCGCTGCGCTCGACGGCGAACACGGGCAATGTGGCGTTGCGCGTGCCGGACGCGGCGATTCCGCGGGCGGTGGTGGAGCGGTTCGGGCTGCCGATTACGGCGACGTCGGCGAACCTGCAGGGGGCGTCGGAGTGTACGCATGCGGCGTGCGTGCGCGACCAGATCGGCGACCGCATTCCGCTGATTATCGACGGCGGGCCAACGGGGCGTTCGCTGCCGACCACGATTGTGGACCTCTCGCTGGGTCCGGGGCGGTGGGAGATTCTGCGCGAAGGCGCGATTCCCACGCATGAGATCGTGATGGTGCTGCAGCGGTAAGATGTGCGCATGAAGGCAAAGGCCAGGCCGGGACCACGGAGATGGATGCTTGCAGCCGTGCTGGTAGTTCTGCTGGCGCTTGCGGCTGGCGTTCTGGGCTGGTGCCGGTGGGTGTATGTGCAGATCGAGCGCCAGGCGGGACAGGATCAGGCATCGAAAGCAGACGCAATTGCCGTGTTTGGCGCGGCAGAGTATGCGGGCCGGCCCTCGCCGGTTTACCGTGCGCGGCTGGATCATGCAGAAGCGCTGTACAACCGCGGCATTGCCCCGCTGATTATCACGCTGGGAGGAGACGGCGGCGATGAGTACTCCGAGGGCGGCGTGGGACGGGCGTACCTGATGGGGGAAGGCATTCCCGAGTCGGCGATTATCGCAGAAACGCACAGCCACAACACGGCGGAGTCGGCGCGGCGCATTGCCGTGATTGCGCGCGCCAACGGGTTTCGGCGGCTGGTGGTTGTGAGCGATGGCACGCACTTGTTTCGCATCCATGAGATCTGCGCCGCGAACGGACTGGACGTGCTGACGTCGCCGCGGCCGCGCGTGCCGGTCGAGAGCAGCCCGCCGGAGATGGAACCGGTCATCCACGAGATTCTGAGCTACACGGCGTGGCGGCTGCACCTGGAATAGGACTGGGGCATGCAGGTCCGGGATGCAAGACGAGAGAGGGCGATGTGGCCCTAGCTGATCCCTGCGCGCGTGAGAATCGCGAGAAGGGCCAGGGCAAATGCGGCGGCGCTGGCGGTGGAGAGGAAGTTGACGCTGTCGTTGTTGAGCCAGCCGCGACGCTCAAGCGTTGCGCCGAGCAGGCTGTCAACGAAGAGGCCGAAGACGCCGCCGGACCAGCTTGTGACGAGCATCCACTTGCCGCCATGGAGAGCGAGGGCTCCGGTTGCGGCGACGATGCCGGCGGCGAGCAGG
>JAJYBT010000182.1 GCA_021778875.1 Acidobacteriota bacterium
TGCTTCGGCGGCGGCCAGCGTGTAGTCATAGGTGATGCGCGTATAGTCAGCTTCCTTCATTCCGCTGGAGGCTACGCCGAGGCAGTAGAAGCATGCGTCAAGGCCGGCCAGCGCGTCTTCCATTCCTGCGTAGTCGAGCATGTCGCGGTGCACAATCTCGCGCAGCTTCGCGTGGTGCGCGCCGGTCGCGGAGCGGCCCACGCTCACCACGAGCTGCACCTCAGGGTCAAGCAGGCACTCCCGCAGCACACCCTGGCCGATCATTCCCGTCGCGCCAAACAGCAAGACCTTCATTGCGGATGCTCCTCTGTGTTCAGCCTACGCGCAGTCTACGCCAGGCATGCGGTCTCTTTCTGCGGCGAGGCCGGGAAACGATGAGCCCCGCTGATTTATCCTTCCCTCGATGCCGAAGAGTATTTCAGTCGCCATGATCGCCATGAACGAGGAGGCGAACCTGCCCCGCACACTCGAGAGCGTCCGCTGGGCAGACGAGATTATTGTCGTGGATTCAGGCTCAAAGGACCGCACGCTGGAGATTGCGCAATCTTTCGGCGCGAAGACCAGCTACCATGCCTTCGGCGGCCACGGCGAACAGAAGAATGTTGCGCTGGATCTATGCACGTCGGACTGGATATTGCTGCTGGACGCAGATGAGGTGCTCACGCCCGGGCTGCAGACGGAGATTCGCGAGCTTCTCAGCGGCGAGCCCAGGTACGGAGCTTACTGGATTCCCCGGCTGAATCTCTACTTTGGCCGCTGGATCAAGCACGGCGGGTTTTATCCCGATCACAAGCTGCGGCTCTTCCGGCGCGGCGCGGCGCGGCTGAGCGAGGGCGTGGGACCGCACAGCACGCCGCAGTTTACGGGGCCGCGCGGCAAGCTGAAGCACGACATGCTCCACTACGCATACCCCACGCTGGCCATCTATCTGGAGCACATGAACCGGTACAGCTCCGAGATCGCGCAACTGCTTTACCAGCGCGGGCGCACCAGCCGTTCGTTTCCGGCGTTGGTGTGGAACGCCATCCTGAACCCGGCGGCGACGTTTGTGTACAACTACTTTTTCCGGCTCGGCTTTCTGGATGGCCGCGAGGGGCTGCTGCTGCACCTGAACCACTCAGTCTATATCCACTGGAAGTTCATTAAGGCGTGGTGGATGGCGCAGGGCAAGGAGCGGACGCACGGCTGACAGCTAAATGTGGCAGCTTGTCTGGCCGCGCTTTTCAAGGTAGCGCTGGTGGTACTCCTCTGCGCGCCAGAAGGTCTGCGCTGGCTCGACCCTGGTGACGATGCGCCTGGGTTTGTAGCGCTCTTCGGCGGTAAGCTGCTCGATTTTGGCGCGAGCCGCTGCCTCCTGCTCCGGGGAGTGGATGAAGATGGCTGAGCGGTACTGTCTGCCCCAGTCCGGCCCCTGTCGGTTCAGAGTCGTCGGGTCGTGGAAGGAAAAGAAGGCATCGAGGAGCTGCTCGTAGCTCACCTGCGCGGGGTCAAAATCAAGCTCGACCACCTCAGCGTGGCCGGTCTGGTCCGTGCAGACGTCTTTGTAAGTGGGGCGCTCCAGCGAGCCGCCCTCATAGCCAACTGCGGTTGCCGTCACGCCGGGGATGGCCGCAAATGCGGCCTCCACGCCCCAGAAGCATCCTGCTCCGAATGTCGCTTTTTCCGTAGCCATACTCATAATGATGCATGAAAAAGGACGCCGGGTCATTTCCGCCCGGGGCCGCACGGGGTGATCGTCAGGCACTTTGAGGTTGACGCCGTAGCGGACGGACAGGAAGGCTCGCGCGTGAATCGGACGGCGCGGCTTGATCTGTCGCTGAGGGCTCCCGGCTCAGGATGCCGGTTCAAGATGCCGGTCAGCCTCTGCCATGCTTTCTTCCACCGGGAGCGCCGCCGGGGCGTTTGCCGCCCGGCTTGCCTTTGTAGCCTGATTTTGCCGGACCGCCGGGCTTCGAGCCAAAGGCAGGTTTGGCGCGGCCCGGGGAAGCCGGCTTGCCTGGGCCGCCGAACTGCGGCCTGGGCTTCCAGCCGGTCTTTCCTGCCGAACCTGCACCTGCCGTGCGCTGGCCTGCCGGACGCGAACCTGCCGGCTTGCCGGGTTTGCTGCTGGGCCGCGCGCCACCTGCGCGGGGCTTGCCTGAACTGGTGGTGAAGGGTCGCGCAAGGCCGCCTTCGCCGCGGAAGGGCCGGGCTGGACCGGAACGGCCTGCACCGGAGCGCTCTGTGCCGGAACGGCCCGTGCCAGGCCGGCCGGAGCTGGACCGGTCTGGGCTGGACCGGTCTGGGCCGGGACGGCTTGGGCTGGGACGATCCGACCGGGGACGATCAAACTTTGGACGGTCCGAACCCGGACCCGGGCGGTCAAAGCGCGGCCGGGATGGACTTGGCCTGCTGTAACTCGGACGGGCCGAAGCCGGTCCGCTTGTGCCGGGGCGCTCCGGCTCTACCGCTTCAATGCGGAGGCGAGGCGGCTTTGGTCCCGCAAAACCGCCGGTCGAGGCCGGTGCGTTGTCGCGGGGCGCGGATGGCCGCTTATAGGCGGGGCGATCGCTGCCTGCTGCCGGCTTGCTCCACGCCGGTTTGTTCGCGGCGGGTCTGGCGCCGAAGGTGCGGCCCTGGCCGGGTTCTTTCTTCCATTCCGGACGAGCAGGCGGCCGCCCTGAGGGACGCGCGGTGCGCTCGTCTTTCTTCCACGCCGGCCGGGCGCTGGTTGTCCTCTCCGTTGGCCTGCCGGGGCCGAACTTTGCCGGTCCTGCTCCGGTGCGGCGGGGGCGCTCGTCGTCCTTCTTCCATGCGGGGCGGGATGGGCCGCGAGCCGGGCTGCGTTCGGTGCTGCGACCGGCGGCGGGGCGGAATTCCTCGCCGGATGGGCGTGCGGGCCGGAAGGGTTTTGCGGCTCTTTCCGGGGGACCGAAGGACTTTTTGGGCCGGTAGTCGCCGGTTCGGCCCGAGGCGGTTGAACTGCCTTCCGCCGGTCTGACTGGCCGGGGCATGCTGGGACGTGGAGCCAGTGTGGGCAACTGTGCGTCCAGGGCGTTGCGGCGGCGGACTTCCTTGGCTTTCGGCGTGCGGAGCTTGCCCTCGGCGGCAAGCCGCAGAGCGGCGAGCTCTTCCGGCTCCAGCTCGCGCAGATTGCCGGGCTCCACGTCCAGCACCAGCGGGCCGTAACCCACGCGGCGAATCTTTTCGACGAAGTGGCCAATCTCCTCGAACATCTTGCGCAATTCGCGGTTGCGGCCCTCGATCAGCACCACCTCATACCAGGGGTTATCGCCCTGGCGCACCTGGCGGATGCGCGCCGGAGCAGTGCGCACGCGGCCCTCGCCTGCCTTGCCGCGCTCGATGGAAACGCCTCCGCGCAGGGTTTGGAGCTCGTCCTCGGTGGGCTGGCCGCTCACTTTGACCAGATATGTCTTCTCCACGCCGGAGGCGGCTTTCGTAAGCTTGTTTGCCAGTTCGCCGTCGTTGGTCACCAGAAGGAGGCCCTCGCTCAGGTAGTCCAGACGACCCACCGGATACAAGCGCTCGGCCATTTTGGCGAAGAACTCCATGACCGTGGGGCGGCCCTCGGGATCCTTCACCGTGGTCACAAAGCCTCGGGGCTTGTTGAGTATGAAGTAGCGCAGCCGTTCGGCACCGTGCAGCAGCTTGCCGTCCACGCGGATGTGGTCGCGCGCGGCGTCGGCCTTGGTGCCCAGCTCGGTCACGATTTTGCCGTTCACCTGGATGCGGCCCTGGGTAATAAGCTGCTCTGCGCTGCGGCGGCTGGCTACGCCGGCCTGCGCCAGAATCTTCTGCAACCTCTCCAGCCTGGCCGGGGGGCGCGGCTGGTCTTCGGTTTCAGACTCGTCCTCGTCTGTCTCGATGCCCGCGGCCTGGGCCACATTTTCCGTAGCAGCTTCGCTTGCGGACTCTTCGTTGCCGTGTTCCGCGCTTTCCGGTGTCGGGTTCAGTGCAGATTCGCCAGGCTCGGGCTGCTTGTCGTTAGTCATTGTGAGGCGTCTCGGATTCTGCCCGCTGTGCAGCAGGAGGCTCGGCAGGCGCGGCCTCTACTGTGGCTTGTTCCGCGTCCACTGCGGTGGCTACCGGCGCGAATTCGGAGCTCTCAGGCGCTTCCCCGGCGGGTGCGCCGGTCAAGGCTGTGTCATTTTCCTGATCCTCCGGAGCGTTCTCGTCCAGCTCCGGCCCGGCATCGGGACCGGGCTCGTAGCCGGAGTCCGTCCCGTCAGGCGCTTCGTTCAGCTCCATCGCCGCCATCTTCTCGAACTCTTCCATCGACGGCAGCTCAGTCAGGTCCTTCAAGCCGAAGCGCAGCAGGAACTCCTTGGTGGTTTTGTAGAGGATGGGTCGGCCAATCACCTGCTTGCGCCCGGCGGTGGCAATGAGCTTGCGGCTCAGCAGCGAGCCCAGCACGCCACCTGACTCCACGCCGCGAATTTCGTTGACCTCAGGCGCGGTTACGGGTTGCTTGTAGGCGATCACGGCCAGAGTCTCCAGCGCCGGCAGGGAAAGCTTCATGGGCGGCTTGAGGCTCTTGATGAACATGCGCACCGCGTCGTGGCACTCCGGCTTGGTGGCCATGCGGTAGCCGCCCGCAATCTCGCGAATCTCCACGCCACGGCTGTCAGAGGCGTAGCTGGCAATCAGTTCGTCGAGCAACTGGCGCAGGATCGCCTTGACCTCGCGGTCACGCTGGCGGGTCAGGCGCCTGGACTCGGCTTCCATGTCCAGAGGAGCACCCGGCGCGGCAGTCGGTTCAGCGGCAACCTCGTCCAGATCTGCATCAGACTCGGGCTGGGTTTGCGCGGCGGGTCCGGAACCGGGCTCCTCGGCGGGCACTGTAGACAGGGTTTCCGCCTGAGACGCATAGACGGCTGGGGTCTGCTCCAGCCCCAGGTATTCCAGCCCCTCATCGAGCAACGGGGCTTGTTCAGGCGCTTCTGCGGCGGCTGTAGCGGCGCAGGCTTCCTGCTCCGCCTTCCATTCCAGGGCTTCGGCGGCAAACAATGCGGCGAGCTGGGCCAGTGTGACCGGCTCTTCCGCGGCGTAAATGACAGCTTCCAGCTTTGCTTTCAGACTCATTCGTCAATTGGTACCTAAAGTATGGTACCGGAAGTGGAGGGCCGGGAGGGAACCTGTGCGCTCGAAGACGGCAAAAAGGGCGTCTTGCGGTACCGGAAGACCGTGCAGGTGAGCCGGTTGGCGGCTTTCTCGTGCTCAAGGCATGTTCGGAGACGAGTGGAAAAACTTCCGGCGCGTTTCAGGCGAACTGGCGGAAGAGCCAGTAGAGCAGTCCGGAGAGAAGCGCGGCAGCCGGAAGCGTGAATATCCAGCCCGCGGCGATGTTCCGAATGGTGGAAAGGCGCAGTCCGCTGCCATTTGCGGCCATGGTGCCTGCCACCCCCGAGCTGAGAATATGCGTGGTGCTCACCGGCAGGCCGAAGTTGTCTGCGGCAAAAATGGTGCCCATGGCCACCAGGCCGGCGCTGGCTCCCTGCGCGTAGGTCAGGTGCTCCTTGCCGATTCGTTCGCCCACGGTGACGACCACGCGCTTCCAGCCCACCATGGTGCCGAGGCCAAGCGCCAGAGCCACGGCCACCTTGACCCAGTCGGGAATGAACTTGGTGGCCTTGTCGAGCTTGCTCCGGTAGCTGCTGAGTGCTGCGCGCTCCTGCGGGGTGAAGGCGGGGGCATGAGATTTGTCCATGAGCCGCAGCGCCTCGCCGGTCACGTACATATCGTTGCGCACGCTGGCCTGGTCCTGCGCAGGTATGGACTTGAATTCCTTGTAGAGGGCTGCTTCGCGGTCCAGATTCGCAACCAGCTTGCTCAGCGCCGGAATCGTACCGGGCTTCAACTGGTGAGAGCGGATGTAATCGGTGACCTCGCCGCGTGGATTGGAGCCCGGAACTGCCTGCGGCTCCGCGTGCCGGTCGAGGATGCGTCCGGCCTGCTCGGAAGCGGCGATAAAGGTCTGGACTTCCAGGGGGCCGATGCCATGGTTGAGCGCGTAGGCTGTCGGCACCGTGCCGATAAGGATGAGCATGATGAGGCCCATGCCCTTTTGTCCGTCGTTGGAGCCGTGGAAGAAGCTGACGC
>JAJYBT010000183.1 GCA_021778875.1 Acidobacteriota bacterium
ACGCCATCGGTGGCCTCAGCGTCGGCGAACCCCGCCACATGACCCTGGAGATGATCGCCGAGGTGCTGCCCCTGCTGCCCGCCGACAAGCCGCGCTACCTCATGGGCGTCGGCTACCCCGACGAAATCGAGCAGTACGCCCGCATGGGCGTCGACATGATGGATTGCGTGCTGCCCACCCGCGCCGCCCGCCACGGCCTGCTCTTCACCAGCGAAGGCCGCGTCAACATCAAAAACAAGCAGTACGCCGAAGACCAGAGCCCCCTCGACCCCGCCTGTGACTGCATGGTCTGCCGGCGCTACTCGCGCGCTTATCTGCGCCACCTGATGCAGGCCGGCGAGCCGCTCTCCGCCACGCTCAACACCATCCACAACCTCGCCTACTACCTCGGCATCATGCAGCTTGTCCGCGCCAGCCTCAGCGCGGCGGGCTGATCGGCCCCCGGCTCAGTCGCCGATCGCCCCACCCAGCAGTTGCTTCAGCGCCTGCACATACTCGCTCAGCGCAGCGCGGCCCGCTTCGGTCATACGGTAGAGTGTCTGCGGCTTGCGCTGCACAAACTTCTTCTCCACGGCCACATACCCGGCCTCTTCCAGCTTCAGAAGCTGCGCTCCCAGATTGCCATCCGTCGAACCCGTCTTCGCACGCAGCCAGGTAAACTCCGCCTCTTCCACGCCCGATAACAGAGAAAGCAATGCCAGACGCAGCTTCCCGTGAATCACAGGATTCAGCTCCGGCAGCTCAGGCATGGACCGCCCCCTGCCTGCGCTTGCGGGACTCGCCCGCCATTGCGTAAAGGCCAAAGAGAATCTGGCAGAAGAAGATCGCAACCAGAAACGCGATCATACTTTGGTTCGCAGAACCGAACAAGGCCGCAACCGCGGCCGCCCACCACACCACCGCACAGGCGAACTGCATCTTCCAGCGCAGAATCATGCTCGACGCCGCATTGGTGGAGCCCAGCATAGCGCCGCAAATGGCCACGGAAACATGAGGCTCATATCTCCCGGCCATACCCAGGGAAAGAAGAACGACAAACATGGAAATTCCCATCGCCCTCCAGATTGCGCTAATGGCGCGGCTGATTGCGGTCGCAGGCCGCTTCCGCCTCTTGCGCGCGGCCAAAACTACCGTCAGCAGAAATGCCGCAATCATCGTCACCGGCCACGCCAGGCCCGAATGAATCCAAATAGACCACGCAATGGCAACGTAATAGGCCACGCCCCACAGCACAAAGACCCATCCCCAACTCTCCGTGGACCGCCTTCCCTCGGCGATCATGCTTTCAATCAGGTTCAGCCGCTCCCTCAGTTCCAGATCGTCAGAGTTCATCGTCATCTTCTCCCCCTCCGCATCGCTCCAGGTATTCAGATTGCCCAGATGCAGAGTACTCTAGTATTTAGAGCGACAAAAGTCAAGCAAATATTTTCCCCCTCTGCCTGGCCCGCACCCACCCGCCTGCAACGCACGTCCATTAGCAGAGTTACACTGGAACCGGCCTCATCGACCGTCTGCATCGATTCGCCGAAGTCACGGACCCTGCTTCGTTGCAAGTCTCGTAATCGGCAGGGATTGAATCGTCTGCATGAATGAGACCGGATAGAGCTCATGCATTTTCCGGAGTCACGATGACCACAGTATCCGCACAAGATTCCCGCGTTCCGCTCCTCGAACGCAATCAGGTCCCAGAAGACGTCGCTGCCCTCTATGACCAGTTGCTGCGCGATCGCGGCGTGGTGCCCAACATGTTCAAGGCGCTGGCCAACGTTCCCGCACTGGCACTGGGCGTTCCCGCGCTGCTCAAGCCGCTCATGGGCCAGGGCGCGCTTCCCGCCGCCTACAAGGAGCTCATCGCCACCCACGTCGCCTTGCTCAATCAGTGCGACTACTGCGTCAGCGCGCACCGCCATCTGGCCCTTCAACGCGGCGCCACAGCCCAGCAGCTCGCCGGCCTTGACGCCTTTGAATCCGGCCCATTCAGCGAAAAAGAAAAGGCCGGCCTGCGCTATGCAAGCCTTCTTCACCAATCCGGCCATGCAATTAACGAACAGGCTTTTGAAGCCGCCAGCGCCTGTTTCAGCCCCCCGGAACTTCTCGAGTTAACCGCCGTGGCTGCGGCCTTCGAGTTCTTCTCGCGCATCAACACGGCGCTGCGCATCCCCGTAACGCCGATTCCTGAAAACAGATAGCCCAATCACACCGCTGCCCGCGCCTTTCCGGCCCGGCGGCAAGGGAGACAGACAGGGTGCCAATCGTCGGCGATCGACCGGAAGTTAGCGTCAACGCGGTTGTCTTTGCAACCGATTTTTCCACTTGCTCTGAAAACGCCGGAAACTACGCCCGGCTCCTGGCCGGCCAATTCGCGGCCTCGCTGCTCGTGACCCACGCTTTTCTGCTCACCCAGGCCGCCATGGAGGTCGAGATGGGCCAGCGAAAAACGAGCCGGCAAAGAGAAGACCTTCTAGCGCAGCTCACGCTGAAGGCCAATGCGCTCAGTTCCACCACCCTCAATGCCGTCCCGGTTCTGCTGGAAGGTAATCCGCACCAGGTCATCCCGGCGCTCGCGGAAAAGCACGCCCCTGCGCTCATCGTTCTTGGCACGCACGGCGCCGGAGTCATCGAGCATGAACTCATCGGCTCAGTCGCGGAAAAAATCCTGCGCTCCACCCGCTGGCCGTGCCTCACCGTCGGCCCTCGCACATCAAAAACATCCGCTGGCGCACTGCCCTTCCAGCGGATTCTTTACGCCACGGACCTGTCTCCTGCAGCCGCCCATGCAGCCGTCTATGCGCTCACCTTTGCTGAGGCGTCCGGCTGCGACCTCGACGTGCTCAACGTCATTCCCGATAACGCCCCGGAGGACCCCAACCGCGCCGCCGAACTGGAAATGCACTATTACCATGCACTCGACCAGTTGGTGCACCAACACGTCCGCGATTTCTGCAACCCGCGCACCTTTGTGAAAACCGGCAAAGCACACGACCGGATCCTGGCGCACATCCGTGAGAACAGCGTCGATCTTCTCGTGCTGGGAATCCGCAAGACCTCCCACCTCGGCCTCGAGATGCGCACCTCGGGCGCTTTCCGCCTCATCGCGGACGCGCCATGCCCCGTCCTCACAATCACCGGCTGATACAGGCTGCGGAAAAACTCACCGCGGTCAACGTCGTGTAACAGGGCACGAGTTTACTCGTGCCGCAAGTGGCTTAAAATCAGCCCGGCCTTCAGGCCCTGCGCTTCTGTGTCCCCTCGTTTGGGCCACTCCTGTTAGTTTTTCCGCAGCCTCGATAGGCCTATTTGCCCAGATGCTTCACAAAGAAGTCCGCCATCATGTGGTTGGCTTCAATGGACTCCGGCAATTCCTGGTCATACCAGAAGGCGTGCGGCAGCGCATCGTAGACCACCAGTCGCGCGTCCACGCCCGCATTCACAAACGCGCGATGCAGATTCACCGTCCCGCTCAGCAGCATGTCCCGTGTGCTGGTCACAAAAAGCGTGGGCGGCATTCCGTGCAGATCGGCGTACACAGGCGAAAGCACAGGATCCTTCTCATCCGTTTTGCCCACGTACTGCGAATCGTGCGGCCCAGCCTTTGGCGGTTCCAGATGCCCTGCCAGCCCGCGCAGCGCAAACAGCGACCGCGAGTCGCCGTCGCGCGCAAAATCGCCCAGCCCGCTGAAGATCCCCAGCGCAGCCGGCATCGGCAGTCCAAGCTGCTTCAGCCGCACTGCCACTTCTCCGGTCAGAATGGCCCCTGCCGACGTCCCGTAAATAACAATGTGGTCCGGCTTGTAGGTCTTCAGCAGCTCCTTGTAGACTGCCACTGAATCATCCACCGCCGCCGGGAATGGATGCTCCGGCGCCAGACGGTAAAGCACCGCCACCACTTTGATCTTCGAGTAGCCCGCAATCGGAATCGATTCCGTATACGACCCCGAGTCCGAATTGAACCCACCGCCGTGGATGTTCAGCAGCACCATGTCGCGATGGCTCGCAGGCACGCCCTCCGGCATCACAATGCGCACCGGAACGCCCGCGACCGTCGTATTCACAAGCGTGTTCGGGCACAGCTTGCTCCATGCCGCCGCGGCGCGCTCGGCCCAGGCGTCAGTCCGGCTGCGGCGCACGGCCAGCGGCTCCGGCGATCCCTGGTCCGGCTCGGCCCGCATCAGTGACTTCTGAGCCTGCGGGCTGATGGTCTGCGGAATCGGAACAACCCGCGTCACGTGCGCCGTGCCCTGCGCGTCAATGTAGCTCGTATCGCGCGTCGGCGCTTCCGCCGCGGTGGTGGGATGGGCTGCCGGTTGCTGTGCGGCCAACCAGACCGGAAGAAGCACCAGCAGACATGCTGCATGGCGAACGATGGAAGACATGGATCGCACTCCTCGTTTGGAATATCAGTTCTTTCGCGCGTACTGCGGATAAAGTGAACGGGACGCGTTCACAATACCAGAGCAACCCGCCTCTTCGGTACGGGCATGAAGAAGGGGAGCGCCGGCCGGACGCTCCCCTTCGCGATTTGCGACCCTGCCCGATTAGTAGGGAAGCACCAGAAGGCCGCTTTCAAGCAGTCGTTCCGTCAAGCGGTCTAATGCCTGGGGAAACTTGTAGGACATGGCCCGGATGCTCATGCCCATCAAAACCGCTGCCTCAGCCTGGGTGTACTCCTGAAGAACCACCCTGCTCAGCATCTGGCGGTCGAGCGCGCCAAGCCGGTCAAGGCATCTCTCCACGTCGAGGACAAAAATAACCGCATCCTCGAAGGTCCGGATGGGCCGGCTTGACGCCCATCCCCGCCCGACCGGATCGCCCAGGATCGACGGAGCCCGGCCAACCTGCATCGACGCGTAAAGATAACGCCGCAGCAGGTTCTCCGTGTGCTTCCTGTAGAACGCAAGGCTTATATCGGGCAACGCATCAGGCGTCTTGTCCGCGGCATTGGAAAGCGCTCTTCCCGCCGCCCGTCCCTGCACCGCGCCCGCATTGGCAGGCCACGATCGCTGTGGCCCGCTTGCTCCCCATACCATCGGCAACTGGAGCGCTGCGCTCATTCCGCACCTCCAACTGCCTGCACCGCCGCCCAGACTCGAACCAGCGGCTTGCGCGACGGACGTCCACGCCGCTTTCTGCTCTCCGGAGAGGGAAACTCCCTCAATTTCACTTCACATTCCTTGCAATACACACCGCCTTCAGTATGGGCGCGGTACCAAAGACAGCCGCAACTCTCGCAAATTTTCAATTGAACGCGCAATTCCATGACGAACTCTCCGTGAAATCGTCCGCTCCCGCCGGCTCAGTCGGGTCAACGCATTGCGGCGGGGTGAAGAGAACAAGGAACGGCTACTCAGAATTCTGATGTTCTGATGGAGGATTGCCACCTGTGTTCTCTCGTTTCTTGTCATGCTCATAGCGCGCAGATCCTGGAATTTTCTCGACGAGTCTGCCGTTGGCGCCTCTGCCGAGCGCCTGCGGCGGGAAAAAACGGCCAATTGGACCGAAATCCAATCGTGCTTGTTCATCGGCCCGTGCAGAGAGGTAAAATAATCCCTCTCTAGGTTTTTACCTTTGAAGTGTTTCTCCTTAGAATTTCCCCATACCTGTACGAGATAGAGTAAAGCCAATCTAAAAGTCTGTTTTTCTTGCGTCAATGCAGCCTTGAGTCTTTCCTCCCCAGTCATTTCCATTCACCGGCCAAACCACCAGAAATAAGGCCAAATAGCCTAAAGAACTTTGCTGCGCGCAAATTGCGGCCGCTTATCACTATTGCTGGGGGCATATTTTCCACAGATGAATTTTTCCCAGATGCATGAGCGTCTTCGCACGGAACTACTCCGCAGAATACGGCGGGGTACGCTCAGCGTCTCGCTCCTGGCGCGCCAAACGGGCTTCGGGCAGGCCCATTTGTCCAACTTCCTCCACAACAGGCGTCAGCTTTCCCTCGAAGCCATGGACCGCATCCTCGCCGCCCAGCACCTCGCCGCAGGCGATCTGCTGCCCGCCAACCACCACTCAGGCGGAATCCACGTCGAGTCGGAGTTAAGCACAGTCCCGGTCGTCTCTCACAGCGTGGCGCTATTCGAGCCCAACATCCGCTCC
>JAJYBT010000184.1 GCA_021778875.1 Acidobacteriota bacterium
GGGAGGTCGCATGGAACCCGTCGTTCATCATCGCTGATGACGGAAGCATCCGCTTGCCCGATTGAACTGCGGCTGCACGCGCGCGGACTTGCATTCCGCGGTTAGCTGGCGACCAGCGTGCGGCGCTGTCGATGCGCCAGCAGCGGCAGCACCTGCGCGTACGCCGCATCGGGCGTGAGTCCGTATTGTGCGCGGAGAGCGTCCACCTTGCCGTGCTCGATGAAGCGATCGGGCCAGGCGATGCGCACCACCGGCACGGCGATGCCCATCTCGTCGAGCGCCTCGATGACCGCCGAGCCGAAACCGCCCATCTTCACATGATCCTCAAAGGTCACAAAGGCGGCCACACGACGCGCGTACTGTTCGAGCATCGCGCGATCCAGCGGCTTGACGAAGCGAGGATTAATGACTGCCGCGGAGAATCCGTCGCGTTCCAGGCGAGCGGCCAAGTCGCGGGCCATCGTAACCATGGGCCCAAGGCCGAGGATGGCCACGTCCGAGCCGTCTGCGAGCACTTCTGCCTTGCCCACGGGCAGCGCCTGCGGCTCTGCCTTGCGCGCCACGCCGGCCACCGCGCCGCGCGGATAGCGGATGGCGCTCGGACCTGGGAGTTCGAGGGCTGTCTTCATCATGTCGGCCAGTTCGTCTTCATCCTTGGGAGCCATCAGCACAATGTCTGGCACTCCGCGCAGGTAGCTGATGTCGAAGAGACCGTGATGTGTCGGACCATCGTCGCCGGAAAGACCGGCGCGATCCATACAGAAGACAACCGGGAGCTTTTGCAGGCACACGTCATGAACGATGGGATCGAAGGCCCGCTGCAGGAACGTGGAATAGATGGCGCAAACGGGGCGGAAGCCGCGCGTGGCCATGCCGGCGGCAAAGATGACGGCGTGTTCTTCGGCGATGCCCACGTCGAAGTAGCGCTTGGGGTGATGCGGGCGGAAGAGATCGAGGCCTGTTCCGTTGGGCATGGCCGCCGTGATCGCCACTACGCGCTCATCCTGATGCGCAAGCTCGACCAGCGTATTGGCGAACACCTCAGAGTAGGTGAGCTGGCCGGCCGTGGTCTTGCCGGTTTCAGGATCGTACGGCCCGAGGCCATGAAACTTTTTCTGCCCATTGAGCGCGGGCTGGTAGCCACGGCCCTTTTCCGTCAGCACGTGCAGCAGGACGGGGCGATTCTCAGCCTTGAGAAAGTTGAATGTCTCCACGAGCAGCGGAATGTTATGCCCATCGATGGGGCCAAAGTACTGGAGGCCGAACTCCTCAAAAAGGACGGAGGGCCACAGCATGCTCTTGGCCGCTTCCTCGGCGCGGCGCACCACGGTGACAGCCGTCTTGCCGCCGAAGCGCTCCACCAGCTTGGCCGCCGACTCATGGAAATTGCGGTAGTGCTCGTTGGTGACGATGCGGTGGAAGTAGCGAGCAATGGCGCCGACGTTGCGGTCGATGGACCACTCATTGTCATTGAGGACAACGATCAGCCGCTTGGTCTGCTCGGCAATGTTGTTCAGCGCTTCAAAGGAGATGCCGTTGGTGAAGGCCGCATCTCCCGCCACGGCCACCACGTGCTCCGTGCCGCCGGCCAGGTCGCGGGCCACCGCCATGCCAAGGGCCGCGGAAAGCGCGGTTCCAGCATGGCCTGCACCGTAGCAGTCGTGCTCGCTCTCGGTGCGCAGCATGAAGCCGTTGAGCCCGCCTGGCTGGCGAATGGTCTCAAAGCGCTCCCGCCGACCGGTGAGAATCTTGTGGATGTAAGCCTGGTGGCTCACGTCGAACAGGAGCCTGTCCGCAGGCGTGTTGAAGACCGCATGCAGGGCCAGCGTGAGTTCGACTACACCGAGATTCGGCCCGAGGTGGCCGCCGGTCTTTGACAGCGTTTGAATCAGAAATGCACGAATCTCCGCGGCCAGCTCGTCCATCTGCGCAAAGTTCAGCTTCTTTAGGTCAGCGGGCGAGTGAATGGATTCCAGCAGTGTTCCCATGTGTGTCCTTCCCCCGGGAAAAGCCGGGCATCCAGGAAAAGCCCTTTGGTACGGCGGGCCTCCGCAAGCCCTGCGGCCCGGCCTGGGCAACTGACTGCCTTAGCGCCAGGAACCACGTGGCTCGCCACGGTCCGCGCAATTGTGTCACTTAAGTATAACAATCCGCAACTTTGCCGCGCCTTGAATCTTTTGACGCGCGGCAACCGGCAAAGTTGCTCCGCAATACCCATGTGGCCGAAGAACTTGCGGCAGGAAGCCGGCGATGTAGGATTGCCGTGAGGGTTTGCAGGAGGAGTAGAAGTGCGCAAAGGTTTTAGTTCTGCTGTCTTGGGCATTCTGGCATTGGGACTGGGAACGGCACTCCCGCTTCATGGCCAATTGCTGGAGCCAGACGCGAAGTCCAGTGCATCGAGCATGCTGACCGACCCCACGGCCAATCCCGGCAAAGTGCTGCTGCTGGGTCTTGAGAAGCGTTTTGCAAAGGACGTGGCCGAGCATGGCGGAGCAGCCTTTGCCCGATGGTTTGCCCCGGACGGCGTAACGCTGGGCAACGGCGCCGCGCCCGTGGTCGGCCAACTTGCCATCGCCAAGTCCGCCAACTGGTTGGCCAAGGACTATCAGCTGACATGGACGGCGACCGACGCGGCGATGGGACCGTCCGGCGACATTGGCTACACATGGGGCCATTTCGAGGGGCACAGCAAGGACGCCAGCGGCAATCCTGTCACCACGACCGGGCGCTATATCACGATCTGGCGAAAGGAGCCTGACGGCACGTGGAAGGTGGTTCTGGACGCGGGGGCGAATGAGCCCGCGGCGGCCGGCGACTGCTGCAAACTGCCCACCCCGGGTACGAATTGAGATGAATGGGTTCAGCGGTGTTCTCGGGCTCTTCGTGGAACGGGGGGTTACGGGATAGTCTATGGAGGTACCGGGATCCATCCATGGCGCCCGCCCGGGGACGAAAGCCCGGGGTGGTTGATCAGCCTCAGCACGGTATCGAGGAGAGTTTGAAATTGAAGAGAAAGTTGTTGCTGTCGATTCTGGCCGTGTTGCCGGCCGCGCTGATGCCCCTGGCGGCCCAAAGCCAGATCAGACCAGAGAAGCCCCCGGCAGTGCAGACCGGGCCTACCTACAAGTACGAGGGATTTGTCGGATGGGGCTATACAAGCATTAACCAGGTGAGCCTGTCGCGGAGCGGCCTGCAGGGCGTAACGGCAGGCATTACACGCGACTGGGGCAAGTACTTCGGCCTGACCGCGCAGGGCGGGCACTATGCCTGGTCGGTGACGGCGTCCAACGCAGCCATTGGCAGCCCTTCAGTGGACATGATTCTGGGCGGGCCCGAGTTTCATGCGCAGCTTTATGAACGGACCAACCTGTTTGCCCACGGCCTGCTTGGCGCGGTGCACACGGGCGGGGTGAAGATTTCACCGACGGTTTCCTTTGCCGGCGGCATCGGCCTGGGCATGGACTATAACCTGAAGCCGCGCGTGGCTCTTCGGCTCTACGGCGACGACATCGGCTCGGACTTTACCGTGACTCCATACCAGTCCGGCTACTCGCCGCATATCCGCTGGAACGCGCACGCAGCGCTGGGCCTTGTGTACAAGTTCTGAGAGAGATTCGGCAGGCAGCAAGAGAAAGAGGCGGGAGCCGCGGCTCCCGCCTCTTTTTGCGTTCCCGTGCCCTTCGCGCTCAGCCCTCTTCGGCTTCGCGCAGCTTGGCGATGACGGTGAAGTCTTCGAGGGTGGTGGTGTCGCCCTTGATTTCGCCATTGGTGGCCAACTCGCGCAGGAGGCGACGCATGATTTTGCCGCTGCGCGTTTTGGGCAGCGCCTCGGTAAAGCGGATATCGTCGGGGCGGGCGAGCGAACCGATCTCCTTTGTGACCCACTTGCGCAGCTCATCCTTGAGCTGTTCGCTTGGCCGGTTGCCGCTTTCAAGGGAAACAAAGGCTGCGATGGCCTGGCCCTTGAGATCGTCCGGGCGTCCGACGACGGCGGCCTCGGCCACCTTGGGATGCGCGACCAGCGCTGATTCCACCTCCATGGTGCCGAGGCGGTGGCAGCTCACGTTGATGACGTCGTCGACGCGGCCCATGAGCCAGAAGTAGCCGTCCTCATCCTGACGGGCGCCGTCGCCGGTGAAGTAGCAACCGGGCACGTCGCTCCAATAGGTCTGCTGGTAGCGCTCGGGGTCGCCGTAAACGGTGCGGGCCATGGAGGGCCATGGCTTGCGGATGACGAGCAGGCCTCCGCTGCCGGCTGGCACCTGCTCGCCGGCGCGCGTGACCACTTCAGGCTGGATGCCAAAGAAAGGCCGGGTGGCCGAGCCGGGCTTGGCTGCGACAGCGCCGGGAATGGGCGCGATGAGGATTGCGCCGGTCTCAGTCTGCCACCAGGTATCGACAATCGGGCAGCGGTTGTGGCCAATCTTCTCGCGATACCACATCCATGCTTCGGGATTGATGGGCTCGCCGACGGTGCCGAGGAGGCGAAGCGAATCCAGCTTGTGCTTCTCGACGTGCTGATCGCCCCACTTCATGAAGGCGCGAATGGCGGTGGGCGCGGTGTAGAAGACGGTGACGCGGTGATCGTCCACTATCTTCCAGAAGCGGGAGAAGTCGGGCCAGTTGGGCGCGCCCTCGTACATGAGGACGGTTGCGCCGTTCTGCAGCGGCCCGTAGACGACGTAGGAGTGGCCGGTGACCCAACCGATGTCCGCCGTACACCAATAGACGTCCTCGTCGCGCAGGTCGAAGACGTACTTTGTGGTGATGTATGTCTGGACGGCGTAGCCGCCGGTGGTGTGGACGAGGCCCTTGGGTTTGCCGGTGGTGCCGGAAGTGTAGAGGATGTAGAGCGGGGCTTCGGAATCGAGCGGCTCGGCGGGGCACTCGGTGGGTGCGTTGGCGACCAGGTCATGCCACCAGCGGTCGCGGCCTTCGACCATGTTGACGGGGCTGCCGGTGCGGCGATAGACGATGACGTGCTGGACGGTGGGGCAGGCGTGCATGGCCTCATCGACGGTGCGCTTGAGCTGGATTTCGTTGCCGCGGCGGAAGCCTGTGTCCTGGGTGAGGATGGCGACGCAGGCGGAATCATTGACGCGGTCGGCGATGGCGTTGGCAGCGAATCCGCCAAAGATGACGGAGTGGACGGCGCCGATGCGCGCGCAGGCGAGCAGAGCGATGGCCAACTCCGGCGTCATGCCCATGTAGACGGCGACGCGGTCGCCCTTTTTAATGCCCAGGGCTTTGAGGGCGTTGGCGAACTTTTGAACTTCGACGTGCAACTCGGCGTAGGTGAGGCGGCGGATTTCGCCGGGCTCGCCTTCCCAGATGATGGCGGTCTTGTCGCGGCGTTCGCCGAGGGCGTGGCGGTCAACGCAGTTGTAGCTGAGGTTCATCTGGCCGCCGACGAACCACTTGGCCCAGGGAAGATTCCAGTCGAGCACCTTGTCCCAGGGCTTGAACCAGTGGAGATCCTGCGCCACGCCGGCCCAGAAGCCTTCAGGGTCCTCAATGGACTGTTTATAAAGGGCTTCGTATTGCTCCAGACTCTGGATATGAGCCTTTCTGCTGAAATCTTCGGGCGGCGGAAAGACGCGGGTTTCGCGCAGGGTGGAGTCAATATCCTGGTTGGGCGCGGAAGAAGCGGAGCCGGAAGCAGAAGATGCATCAGCGGATGACATGAATGAGCCCTCTTGGGGAAAGAAAGAGTCCGTGCAAGGCGCGGCGAGCCAGGGACAACGGTTACGCGGCTTCGGCAGGCATTGCGTTTGGGAGTCACTTTAACGGGGCGGAGGCACACACGGCAAGTGAGGGTGGGCGGCCGGTGAGAGGCGGGATCTCTCAGCTCGTGGAATTGACGCGGGGCGAAGATGCGCGAAAGGCAGCAGCAGAATTATCTGCAAACATTTTGTGGATAACTGCAAATAAAAAAGGGGGGTAGGGGGGTGCCTTTCCGGTACGGACCGGGCGGATGTCCGACAGATTAGACCGGGGACATTCCTGATTACTCCTCCCTTCTTCGATCCATTTCCATTGTGCGGGATTGGGTGGTAATGATCTGCAAATTGGAGGGAAGATTTTTCGGGCCCTGG
>JAJYBT010000185.1 GCA_021778875.1 Acidobacteriota bacterium
GGAGCGCTCACCGTCGCCCACAACTCGGAGCAGACAGCGCTCACGCCGGATCGCCACGGTCCACCGTGGCATCGGGCGTAGGCGAAGCCGGAGCCCGACATGCCCCGATCCAGCGCCTGCTCGCCCTAGCACCAGAACGCATCCGCCGTTGAGTGCAAACTGGTCATAATCCGCCGTTCCGCGCTCGTCCAGCCCTATGATCCATAGATTCTGCTGCTTCAGGTCTTCCAGAGCCCGCACCAGGTTCACCACGCGGGCAATCCGCAGATGCTCGGCAGCCCCGGCGCTGGCCTTCACCGCCACCGGGCTCAGCGGCGCCGACCGCCGCTCCGTCAGCACCACGCCATCCACGCCCGCTCCATCGGCCACGCGCAGCAGAGCGCCCAGATTCTGCGGGTCTTCCACGCCATCCAGCGCCAGCACCAGCCGCGCCTGTCCCGGCACGCCGCAAGACGGGTCCGGCTGGAACAGGTCCTCAATGGCCAGAAACTCCTGCGGCCGCACCACAGCCACCACACCCTGGTGGGCAGCGGTCCCGGCCAGCTGCGTCAGTTGCTCGCGCGGCTCCTGGCGCACGCGCACACCGGCCTGGCGGCACTCGGCAATCAGGTGCGCCAGCCGGTCGTCATGGCGCTCGCGGGCCACCAGCACATGATCAAATCGCCGCCGGCCGGCCTTGAGAGCCTCCTCCACCGGATGCAGACCATAGAGAACTTCCATACTCGATAGTGTAGAAGATGGCCTTCGCAGCCGAGCCCGAAAGCCTCGAAATCCCGGCCTATCCGGCCCGGTGTATCAGCCCGGCGATTCCGCAGGGAAACTTTTTTCCGGAATTCGAACAATCTCTGCGGCTTCGCTGCCCAATTTGTCGTCTAATTGAGCAAGATGATTGCCGCTGCTGCCATTCGCTCCATCTTCACTGCCGGTTCTGCGACGATAGCCGACGAGCAGGCCAGGCAGGAAAGCCTCGCCATCGCCGACGGTCTGAAGCGGCAGGAAGCGGGCCTGCTGGACCAGCTGATCGTGCGCTACCAGCACCGGCTGCTGCGCTATCTGCTGTTCCTCACCGGCAACCGCGAGATGGCCGAGGATCTCTTTCAGGAAGTGTGGATGCGGGTACTCACCCGCGGCACCCAGTTCAACGGCAAGGCACGGTTTGAGACCTGGCTCTTCACCATCGCCCGCAACCTGGTCATCGATCAGCGGCGCAAGCGCACCATGTCCAGCCTGGATGAGATGTTTGAGAGCGGCGGCGACGACGACCGCCCCATGACCTTCGAGGTAGCCGACATCCAGCCCAGCCCGTTTGACCGCGTCGCCAGCGGCGAAGACCGCGAGCAGATCGCCGCGGCCATGCTCCAGCTCGACACCCTCTACCGCGAGGTGCTGGTGCTGCGCTTCCATGAGGAGCTGTCGCTCGAAGAGATTGCCAAGGTAACCCGCGCGCCGCTTTCCACCGTGAAATCAAGACTCTACCGGGGCCTTGCCGCCATCCGGCCTCGGCTGCAGGCAACGCAGCTCACCCGCCAGGAGGCGGTGTGAAGACCGCAGGGCCCGCCCACGGCGTGGCCCCCAATCCCAGGACGAACCCTAACGACGAACGCGATCTGGTCAAGTCGCTGGCCGGTGTGCAGGCCAACGGCGATCGCAGCGTGGCCAACCGCACGCGGCGCGTCGTCATGACCTCTCTGGGCGTAATGAAGGAGCAGAAGGCCGGCAGCCGGCGCAGCCGCGCCGTGGCGCTGGCCGCCACGCTTCTCATATTTTTCGTGGTCGGCCCTCCCATATGGTGGATCGCCGAAACGCTCGTCGAGGAAGGCCGCCTGGCCGGCCTCACCAGCCAGTTCACCGTCTGGGCCTTCTTTGTCAGCACCGCGCTGCTGGCCGCCGCCCTGCTGGCAGGCTGGCTGCGCCGCAAGCCCTGACCGCCCCGCAACCGCCCACGGCGCATCTTCGCCCGGCCAACGCAACTTCCTTCGCGCTCTTCCCGTCCATTGGAATAAGGGTTAAGCTGAGCTTGATCCGATGAAGGACCCTCCAAGGGAGGGGCTGCACTATGCCCGATCCGCAAGTCATTAGCGCCAACGAAGATACGCGACTGGTTCCCGTATGGTCCATCCTGCTTTCCGCCGCCGTCTTCGTATTGGTTGAGTATTACTTCTGGCTGGTCTTTCCCCGCCAGCAACACCATGCCGCGCCCCTTGGGCTGCGCATCTACCTGAACCTGTCCTGGGGCCTGCTCGCCGCGCTCTACTGCCTGATGGTCGGATTCGTCAGCAAGGACGCTCCCCGGCGCGCCATGAGCGCGCGCTTCTGGATGCTGATCTGCTTTGTCATGCCCGGCGGCATCGGCGCTGTGCTCTACTTTTTGCTGCGCGCGCCGCTCGTATCGCGCTGCCCGGCCTGCTCCACCCATGTGCAGAGCGATTTTCACTTCTGCCCGCAGTGCAACTACCAGCTCACCGCCAGCTGCGGCAACTGCTACCGCACCGTGCGCGCAACGGACCAGTTCTGCACCCGTTGCGGACACGAGATCTCCCGCGACCACATGCCGGCGCGGCTGCACGCCATGGGCGGCTGACGCGCCACGGATTGACCCGGCGGCATGGCCTTCCTACAATCGAACTTCGAGTCCGCATGTCCATCTCCGCCCTGATCATCGACGACGAACAACTGGCCCGCGACGAGTTGAAGTATCTGCTCGATGAGATGGGCGGCGTGGACGTGGTGGCGCAGGGAACCAACGGCATTGAAGCCGTGGATCTGATTGAAGAGCACCACCCGGACCTCGTCTTTCTCGACGTCCAGATGCCCGGCCTCGATGGCTTTGCCGTCCTCCATCGCCTGATGGAGCGGCACCGCGCACGCCCCGGGCACGACGCCGAACCCCTGCCGCAGGTTATCTTTGCCACGGCCTATGACCAGTACGCCGTACGCGCCTTTGACGTGAACGCGGTGGACTATCTGCTCAAGCCCTTTGACCGCAAGCGCGTGGAACAGGCCCTCGAGCGCGTCCGCACCCGCATCGCCAGCGGTAATGCAGGCGCCGGCGCCCTGCCGGAGTCGCAAATCGACGCACTGCTGCGCCTGCTGAACCGCCCCCAGTCCGGCACGCGCGCCCAGCAGCCCGCGCGGCTTATTGTGCAGGCGCAGAGCCGGTTGCTGCTGGTGGACCAGGCCGACATCTGCTTTGCCGCCATCGACGAAGGCGTCATTCGCGTTGTCACGCAACACTTCGAGGGGCACTCCAAGTGCCGCACACTGGAGGAGCTGCTGGAGTTGCTGGACCCCGCGCTCTTCTGGCGCGCCCATCGCGGTTACGTGGTCAACATCAATCACATTCGCGAAGTGGTGCCGTGGTTCAAGTCCAGCTACCAGTTGCGCATGAACGACAAGCACCAGACCGAGATTCCCGTCAGCCGCGCCCAGACCCGTCGCCTGAAGGAACTCTTCAACCTTTAGAACCGCAACCGGTCCTCAGTCGTAGCGCTCAAAGACGATCTGTCTGCGGTGCCATCCAAAGCGCACAAGCCGCTCCCGCACCGCGCTGACCATGTTGTTCAGCCCGCAGATGTAGGCATGGATGTCAAACCGCATCGCATCCCTGGGCGTGGCCGGGTCCAGCGGCGGCACGGGCAAAGGCTGCCCCAGGCGCGCCGCGCGCTCTTCCACAATGCGGGCCACATGCTCCTGCACGTAGCCGCGCAGGCCGGGCCAGCTCTCCTCGGCGCGGCTCAGCGTGGGCAGATAGTGGAAGTTGGGCTTGCGGGCCGCCAGCGTCTCAAACTCCTCGCGATAGTAGAGGTCGCCTGCGTGGCGCGTGCCCTCCACCAGCCATATGTCCTTGCCTTCGCTCCGGTCCGTTCCGTCGGCCGGGAACAGCCACTGCACAAATCCCCGCATGGGCGCGATGCCCGTTCCGGTGGCAATCAGGATCGAGTCCGTGATGGGCTCGCGCAGGGTGAAGTACCCGTAGGGCCCGTGCATCCGAACCTTGTCGCCAGCGGCAAGATCAATCAGATGATTTGAGAAAAAGCCCGCTCCCACGCGGTTAATGCAGAGATCAAACCGGTTGCCGCGCGGAGCCGACGCGATGGAGTAGGCGCGGGTCTGCTCTTTGCCGTCAGCATCGTTCGCCACAAAGGAAACGAACTGGCCCGGCGTGAACAGGAAGTCCTGCCTTCCTTCCAGAACGAACTCGAAGTGAAAGCATTGGGTCTGCTCTGAGATGCATTCTTTGCGGACCAGACGTGCCGTGTCGTATTCGCGCGCCAAAAGGATATCTCGCTTGCGGGAAGATGCGGCCCGAACCGGCGCCAATGGCAGTATCGCCAGCAGGACGCGATGCGGGCAAGCCCGGCGCAGCGAAATGCGCTGGATGCAGGCTAAATGTGCGCCTGCGCCAGCGCGCGCCAGCAAAGCTGCATCCCGATAGCGAGCAGGCTGAGCGACAGCGCAAGCCGCATGGCACGGGCCGGAACGCGCGGCGCAAGTGAGGTGCCCGCCACCGCGCCGAAGATGCCGCCAATGATCAGCCGGCTGAGCACCGCCGCATCAAAGCCGCCATAGCTCAGGTGCAGTCCGCCGCCGATCAGCGAAAGGCACAGGCCAAAGCTCAGGTCCGTGCCCACGATTTGCGCCGCCTCCAGGTTT
The DNA here is from genome assembly GCA_021778875.1 of Acidobacteriota bacterium. Next base: position 4,654 of record JAJYBT010000185.1, read on the forward strand.
GTAAGGCCAAGCAGGGCCAGCGTTCCCAGGGCGCCCGCTCCGGAGGAGGAGAAGCCCACCTCCATACCGACAGGAAACATGGCTGCGGCCAGCCATCCCGGCCGGTAGCGGCGCCCCTCGGCCACGCGCGCCGGACGAAAGTGCCTGTAAACATGCCACGCGGACGAAAGCGCAATCATGCTGCCCAGCGCAAGATAGAGCCAGATGGAGTTGCCCCGGTTGCTGGCGATGCGGCGCAGCAGCATGGTGCCCAGCACAACGCCCGGCACGCCGGCCAGCAGCATGACGCCCACCGTGCGCCACACCACCGTGCGCCGCCAAACCTGCACGGGAACAACCACCAGCTTGACCGCCGCCGAATACGCCAGGGCCGTGCCCACCGCAATGGAGACCGGCACGTGCAGAAACAGGATGAGCAGGGGCGCCGTAACGGTGCCCGCGCCCATGCCGGTCATCGCAATCAGTGCGGCAATCAGAAAGCCCAGCAAAAGTTCCACTGCATTCTCCAGCTTTACGAGGGTTGCACGTGAATGCCGCATTCCAGCTTGCGGCCCGACCAGCGCCCGGAGCGCGGATCATCGGGGTCAAAGGGCAAACTCGTGCACGGCGCGCATCCGATGCTCGTGTAACCGAGCTCATACAGCGGCAGCAGCGGAATCTGATGCTCCTGCGCGTAGTACCACACATCGCGCGTGGTCCACTCCGTCAGCGGACTGAGCTTTGCCAGCGTGTGCCCGCTGGGCAGCGCGAAGCTCTCTTCCGGCTGCAGGTTGGCGCGGGACTTGGATTGCTGGCGGCGCAGCCCCGTCACCCACACCTTGTAGTTCGCAAGCGAGCGGAAGAGCGGCTCCACCTTGCGAATTCCGCAGCAGCGGTCGGGAGCCGTCTGGTGCAGAATGCCGAACTGCGACTCCTGCTGCGCCACCGTAATCTCCGGCTCCACGTTGATCAGATTCAGCTTCCACTCCGCTGCCATGCGGTCGCGATACTCCAACGTCTCCGGAAAGTGATAGCCCGTCTCCAGAAAGAGCACCGGAACCTGCGGCAGAATCTGCCGAACCATGTGCAGCACCACCACATCCTCTGCCTGAAAGCTGCTGGTGACGCAGACCTGCTCTGCGCCGGCAAGGCGGTCGCGGAGAAATCCAACCGTTGTGCGGACGAGTTCTTCAGATACCAAGGCCGTTGTCATTCTCATCGTCTCCAGTCGGAAGGGCTCCGAGGCTTTGCAGTTCGTTCAGAATTTCATCGGGATGATCGAATGCCAGCTCGCGCGGCTGGGCATTCGCCACATCCACCCGCGTCAGCGTCACCGGATCGCTTGCGTCGCTTTCGACCAGCACCACCGCACCGATGCGGGCGATGGTCACCAGGGATGCGGAAACCGGCACGCGCGTCCGAAGCACCAGCGCACCCGCCTGCAGCAGAGACTTCTCCA
>JAJYBT010000186.1 GCA_021778875.1 Acidobacteriota bacterium
GAGCTGCTGGTAGAGAGGGAACTGTCCGGCGAGGAATCGATGGTCGAGCGTGGCGAGCGTGAATTCGAGGTTGTCGGGGTCAAACCGGCCGGCTTCTTTCACAGTGCGGGACGCGGGACTGGCGCGCAAGCCGACGTCCCACATGGCCTGGACCATGGCCCGGACGGCTTCCCTGGTCTGGGCTTCGGTCTTGTCGTCGGCAAAGGCGAAGAGCACGTCGATGTCGGAATAGGGGAAGAGGTCCTTGCGTCCGTAACCGCCCAGGGCAAGGAGGGCGACATTCTGCGTGGTCTGCCCGGCAAAGGCGCGCCGCCACATTTCAATCAGGATGCGGTCAACCACGGCCGAGCGCCGGCGGATGGCTGCCGTGCCGTCGCCCGTGCGCTCACAGGTCTGGCGGACAAGCGCCATCTCGCGAAGATACTGCTCCCGTAGATCGTCAACCGCAAAAGCGACTGGAGTCATGAGAATTGTGTGGCTTGCCGAGGCGAAAAAGAATGTTGTACCAGAATACTAAAGTTTTCCGGACTCAGAGAGCTGAATCTCCGCTGGTGCGAATTGAGCGCTGCTGCGCCGGGGCCGACTTGCGCCCCTTGGCGGAGATAAAACCGCGGCCGGCCCAAGGCAGAGCCTGCGGGAACAAGCAAGGCCGGCGCGGCTGGCCGGCCTCACAATGCCGTGCAGGGAGATGGTTGCCGCTCCTGCTACAACGCTGTTTCGCCGCGCTCGTCGTTGCGGATGCGGATGGCCTCGTCGATGCGGCTGACGAAGATTTTGCCGTCGCCGATGCGCCCGGTGCGGGCGGCTCCGATGATGGCCTGCACCGCTTTCTCTTTAAGATCGTCGGTGACAACCAGCTCGATTTTCACCTTGGGAAGAAGATCGACCGTGTACTCGCGGCCGCGATAAAACTCGGTGTGGCCCTTCTGGCGGCCATGGCCGCGGGCCTCAAGAATCGTCATGCCTTCGATGCCCGCTTCAAGCAGCGCATCCTTCACTGCGTCGAGTTTTGAAGGCTGGAGAATCGCCTCAATTTTGAGCATAAATAAACGCCTCGTTTGACAGCCTATCAGGCCGGACGGCGTTGTGCGCCATGGCGGCCTGGTGATTTCCACATGCCCGATCAGGCATTGAGATCGTAACCCTCTTCGCCGTGCTGCGAGAGGTCAAGCCCGGCCCATTCATCCTCCGCCGTCACGCGCAGCCCGATGACTTTGTCCACGAGAAACAGCAGCACGAGTGTTCCCACAATTGAAAGCACCCACGCGATGGCCACGCCGGCGAACTGATTGAGCAACTGGCCCCAGTGGCCATCCATGACGCCGGTGGCGACGGGGTTGCCCGCGGCGTCCTTGCCAAAGGCGGCGTTGATGGCGCTGGTGGCGAAGATGCCGGTGAGAATCGCGCCGAGCGTGCCGCCTGCGCCGTGAACGCCGAAGGCGTCGAGCGAGTCGTCGTAGCCGAAGAAGCTCTTGACCTTGAAAACCATCATGGAGCAGAAGACGCCGGCGACCAGTCCGATGAGCAGCGCGGGAAAGGGCTGCACGAAGCCGGAAGCAGGGGTAATGGCGACCAGTCCCGCGACCGCGCCGGAAATGGCGCCGAGCGCCGTGGGCTTGCCATTGTGAATCCACTCGGCGATGGTCCAGCCCAGGGCGGCGGAAGCGGCGGCAAAGTGCGTGTTGATGAAGGCGCTGGTGGCCAGGGGCCCGGAGCCGAGGGCGCTGCCCGCGTTGAATCCGAACCAGCCTACCCACAGCAGGCACGCGCCAATGAAGCTCAGCACCATGGAGTGGGGCGGCATGTTGGTTTGGGGATAGCCGATGCGCTTGCCGAGATAAATGGCCGTGACCAGCGCCGAGACGCCCGAGGTGACGTGGACGACGGTGCCGCCGGCGAAGTCCAGGCTGGGAATGTGTCCGCCGTTGGCATTGAGCAGTCCGCCGACGCCCCAGACCATGTGAGCCATGGGGCTGTATACGATGAGCGACCACAGGCAGAGGAACACGGCCATGGCGCTGAACTTCATGCGCTCGGCAAAGGCGCCCGTGATGAGCGCCGGGGTGATGATGGCAAACATGAGCTGGTAGACCATGTAGGTCTGCTCGGGAATGGTGGCCGCGTAGTCGGTGTTGGGCGCGAGGCTCACGCCGCGCAGGAACAGGTGCTCGAATCCTCCGATGAAGAAATTGCCATGGCCGAAGGCGAGCGAGTATCCGCAGATGGCCCAGAGGATGGTGACGAGGCCCATCATGGCGAAGCTCTGCATCATGGTGCCGAGGATGTTTTTGCGGCGGACCAGCCCGCCGTAAAAGAGCGCCAGGCCGGGTCCGGTCATCAGCAGCACCAGCGCCGCTGAAACCAGCATCCATGCGTTGTCGGCATTGGACTGGGCATTCTGGACCGCCTGCTGCAAGGCGGCAATCTGGGCTTGTGTGGCCGGCGCCGAAGCGGGTGTCTGGGCCAGCGCCAGGGTTGGGAGACAGAGAACTGCGGAAGCCAGGACGAACTTGCCACTACGACTGCACATCGTTGATTTTGCTCCAATTAAATGGCCCCGCCCGCCTGCCTGCCGGGTGAAACGATCTGGCCGTTGAGTCGCCAGATGCTCGTGCGGGTCCGGGTTGCTCGAAGCGTCTGAAGGGCAATCTCCTCCAGGCGCCGGTTTGATGGACGTTAATGCGGTTTCATTTGACCAGGAAACATTCAAGGATATGGGGGCCCGTATAAAGTTCTCATAAAGATTTCTCGCTGTCCAAGGTAAAAATTTTCTGGGTTCTCAACAGCATGCTAAACATTTTGTCGCAGGATTTTCCGGAATCGATTGGTTGCTGTTGTGAGATGCGTCACGCTCTCGAATCGGGGAGAGAAGGGTATGATGGATAGCATGGCGGCCACTGAAGAGCGCGATCGGTATCTATTTGGGGCACTGGAGAGCAGCGCAAAGAACCGCGCCAAGCTCAAGGAAGTAACTTACGGCTATGAGCAGCCGGAGGGTGTTCTGCTCACATCGCTGGACTTTGCGGTGAACTGGGTTCGCAAGAGTTCGGTGTGGCCCGTGACCTTTGGGCTGGCGTGCTGCGCCATTGAAATGATGTCGATGGGCGCTTCGCGGTACGATGTGGCGCGCTTTGGCGCCGAGGTCTTCCGGCCCTCTCCGCGACAGGCTGATTTGATGATCGTCGCCGGCCGCGTCTCCCAGAAAATGGCCCCGGTTGTGCGCCGCCTCTACGACCAGATGCCGGAGCCCAAATGGGTGATTTCAATGGGTGCCTGCGCCACGTCCGGCGGCGTCTTCAATAACTATGCGCTGGTGCAGGGGGTGAATCAGGTGATTCCCGTGGACGTATATGTTCCGGGATGTCCACCCAGGCCCGAGCAACTCTTATACGCAATTACGCTTCTACAAGAGAAGATTCAGCGCGAACCGCGCAGCCTGCTCAAGACCTTGAATGTGGGATGAGTCTCTGCTTTCGAAGTTGTCATACTTGAGTCACTTACGAAGGCAGTAATTTACCGTGCGCGCTGGTCTCCCCGGGGGGGACTAGTTAGGCAACTCATTGAAAAAATGTGCTCTGCCGCCGTTCCTTTGTGGTACGTTTAAAGCTGGTTAGTCGTTTTTTCGGACTGATTTTTGACGGAGCGCAGTTGTCAATCCGGAGGCGGTGTCCGTTACAAAAATCGCTTCCCATTAAGACGCATAAGTTTGATTGCGGAGGATAACAAAATGTATTCGCAAGCTTGGAAATCTTTGTGCCGGGTTCTGACTTTGACTTGTGTTGCGGTCATGCCGGTCGCTATGGCAGCCCAGGGTGCGGCCAAGCCGGCCTCGAAGGCCTCTTCGGAGTACTCGCCATCCAAATGGGACATCTTCGCCGGTTACAGCTACCTTGCGCCGAAGGGCACTGTGGAAGTCCCCGTGCCCAGCGGTCAGGTTCTGCCATTCTCTTACAAGTCAGTGAATGTAGGCGGACTTTTCAGCGGGGCGCGTTTCTTTAACAGGTTTGTCGGCGTGCAGGCTGAGATGGGCCTTCACCAGTACGGCGTCGAGGGTGCGCCCGGCACCCTGACCGGGACGAAAGGGAACAACGACGGCTTTACGACCCTTGCAGGCGGTCTGATTGGCCGTTACCCGGCCGGCGACCTGACCCCCTTCATCCATGGTCTGGTGGGCGCCGCACGGATCGACGGCCCCTACCACAATCCTTTCCGCTGGGGGCCGGACCTGACGGCCGGCGGCGGCCTGGACGACGAGATGCCCTTCCTGGACCACCGGTTTGCGCTGCGCATCTTCCAGGCGGACTACGAGTACATGCACGCCAATTTCGGGCCCAACGCTTTCGGCGGCCGTGCGAACATCAATGCAGCGCGCCTGAGCACCGGCCTCGTGTATCACATCGGTACCATCGCGCCGCCTCCGGCTGTGACGATGGCCTGCTCCGCCAATCCGGCATCCGTTTATCCGGGCGAGCCGATTACCATCACTGGCACAGCCGGCAACCTGAACCCGAAGCAGCATACGCTTTACAACTGGTCAGGAGACGGCGTGACCGGCACGGATTCAACCGCCACGGTCAATACGGCCTCTATGGCTCCCGGCACCTACACGGTGAAGTGCGGCGTGAAGCAGGGCAAGCCCGGCAAGGAAGGCCTGAAGCCCTGGCAGACCGCCGAGGGTTCCACCACCTACACGGTCAAGCAGTTCGAGCCGCCGACGATCAGCTGCTCGGCCAGCCCTAGCACCATCAAGCCGGGTGAGTCCAGCACGATCACTGCGACCGGCGTGAGCCCGCAGAACCGTCCGCTGACCTACACCTACTCGGCTTCAAACGGCGCCATCAGCGGCACCGGCAATACGGCCACCTACTCTTCCACCGGCGCGCCTGCCGGCCCGGTCGAGATCACCTGCAACGTCTCCGACGACAAGGGGCAGACGGCATCGTCGAACACCTCGACGACCATCGTTGCGCCGCCGCCGCCGCCGGCTCCCAAGACCCAGGCGCTCTGCTCGCTTTCCTTCGACAAGGACACGCGGCGTCCGACGCGCGTGGACAACGAAGCCAAGGCCTGCCTGGACGACGTGGCACTCAGCCTGCAGAAGGAGTCTGACGCCAAGGCAGTGCTGGTTGGCAACGCGAACGATAAAGAGAAGGCGAAGACCGCAAAGCAACAGGCATACGCGGCCAAGCACAAGCGCGCCAAGGTTCAGGACTTTGCTGCCGAGCGCGCCGTCAACGCCAAGGACTACCTGGTGACGGAGAAGGGCATTGATGCCTCACGCGTCAGCGTGGCCACCGGCACGGACGGCAGCCAGAAGGTGGAAGACTACCTTGTGCCTGCAGGAGCGAACTTCTCCTCCGACGTGCAGGGAACCACGCCTGTGGATGAAACGATGGTGAAGCCGGTGGCGCGCAAGCCGCTGGCCCAGCGTCATCATGCCAGGTCAAAGGCCAAGGCCTCGAACTAGGCTGAATTGCGGATGAAGCGGAACTGTCTGCCTGGCTCCACCCACCTGGGCCGGGCCGGGCGACAGGCCGAGTGGAATCCTTTGTGATACTTGCGAGGCTGATCGGAATCCCGGTCAGCCTCTTTAATTTCAAGGTAGTCTTTTTACAGGTTCGTTTTTCTGAACAGCGGGAGCAGTCTGCACCATGCGTTTTCGGCGGATAGATACTGAGGCGCTCACCTGGCCTGCATGGCTGGTGCGGGCTGTTTTGCTTTGCCTTTTTTCGTTTACCCTGCCGGCCTTGTGGGCCCAGCCACCCTGGGCCGCCGTCGGCCCGGAAGGGGGCGACGCACGTTCCTTTGCCGCTGTTCCGGGGCAGCCGAGCCACCTGTATCTGGGCACGACGAACAGCTGGATCTATGAGTCAGTGGATGGCGGCGCATCCTGGCATCGGCTGGCAAAGCTTGGCGCCTCTGACGACTTGGTGGTCGATCACATCGCCGTGGACCCAGCGAATCCCGCCGTGGTCTATGCAGCCGCGTGGATGGTGGATCATCCCGATGGCGGCCTGTGGGTGAGCCGCGATGGCGGCAGGAACTGGAGTGAGTCCGCGGGCCTTCACGGCCAGTCCATTCGCGCCTTC
>JAJYBT010000187.1 GCA_021778875.1 Acidobacteriota bacterium
AACCGGCAGATCAGTGTATTGGAAGCTGATGATGTTCTGCTTGACGCCGTCCTCAAAAACCTGAAAGTTATCCTTCTTCAGATCCTGGACAATGCGATTGCCTTCAAGCACCGTGGCGTTCAGCACCACTTCTTCCACGTCGGTGCGAAGAACGTACCCCTCGCCTTCTTTCCGCAACGGCGCTCCGGCTGCGGTCTCGGGAGCCTCCGTGTCAGGCGAGCGCACCGGGTCGCGGTCTTCGGTCAACGAAGGCGCCTGGCCGGGCGCAGCATTGGCTGGAGCTTGTTGCCCCCAGAGCGGCAGCGCCGTTGCGAAAAGCAGAATGGCAAAAACCAAATTATTGCAAAGGCGCATAGTAGCCCGTACGAGCATGAACGGTGAGCGGTGGCAGTCCCGACGGAGGACTGAGCTTCACCTTCACTTTACGCCACTTGCCGTCGCGGGTCAGGTCTTTGGGGGTGTAACCAATCACATATTGGTTGCGCAACTCGGTGGAAATCTTCTCCGCGATGTCGCTCATCTCAGACAGATCATCGACTCGAAACAGCCGCCCGCCCGTCTCCGTGCTCACTTCATCCAGCAACTGGGGGCCGGTACGCTCCTCAGGAGTGGGGGCATAGGGGTCGAAAATGCCGATCGCATAGATCTCCACGTCGGACTCGCGCACCTGGGACCGCACCTCGCCCTCGGTGTAACGGGAGCGGTTGTCACCGCCATCTGAAACCACGAGCAGCGCCTTGCGCTGGTGCCTTGCCTGCTGCATCTTTTTCATGCCGAAATAGATAGCGTCTAGAAGAGCCGTGCGGTGACCGCTGTGCACCGTGGCCAGGCGGGCCTGGATATCCTCAACCGAGCTGGTGAAGTCCTCGATCAGCTCAGGCCGGTCGTTGAACCCAATCACAAAGAACTCATCTTCGGGATTAGCTGTCTTGATGAACTGAAGGATCGACGCCTTGGCGCGGAGCAGTTTCGAAGTCATGGAGCCGGATAGGTCAAAGATGATACCGATGGAAACCGGCGCGTCCTCGCTGGCGAACGAGCGTATCTTCTGATTCGAATTGTTCTCGAAAATCTGGAAGTCATCCTGTTCCAAGCCTGTGACCAGCCGGTTCATGGGATCGGTCACCGTAACTGGAATCAGAACCATGTCCACATTCATGCGGATGAGGGAGCCGGGACGCGCCTTGAGTGCCGCCGTTCCCGTGAGAGGCGCCCCTTCGGCTCCTGCGGGCGCTCCCTTGGCTGGCTCGGAGGCCGGAGGCGGCGTCACATGCACCTTGTCCAGCGGATTGTCCTGCGCCATCGCAGGGGCAGCGCAGAGGCCGGTTGCCAGTGTGCAAACACACAGGCTGCGGCCGAGCAGCCACCTCAGGCCATGCCTGCTTTGTGTCCTGCGACGAATGGAAAGCGTCCTCATGCCGCTGCACCAGGGAATAGAAGCCGATATTAGCACGGTTTGTGGTGTGGCTTCCCCGCTCCGCGCGCCCCGTGCATTCCTGTTTTCAGCATGGCCGATGCCGGTCCGGTCAGCGGCGCTGCGATACAATCGGACCTGAGCGCGCAGTGCCCCCGGCACGAATTATAGGGGGCAACTGGACGCAAATTCCACCGTTTCAACGGGGAGCACGACCATCCGCATGGCCACCATCTATCCATTTCGCGCCTGGCGCTACAATCCTTCCGCAGTCCGGCTGGACGACGTTGTCACCCAGCCCTACGACAAGATTTCTCCGGCCATGCAGCAGGCTTACTACCAGCGCAGCCCGTACAACCTGGTCCGCATCATCCTTGGCCTGCCTGAACTATTTGACGCAGAGCGGGGCGAAACCGTCTACTCGAGGGCCGCGCGCGATTTCAGTGCCTGGCGCGAACAGGGCGTGCTGGTCCAGGAGAAGGATCCCTGCATCTTCGCCTATGCGCAGCGCTTCAAGGTGCCGGGAACTGACGTCGTGAAGGAACGCCGTGGCTTTATCGCCCTGGGGAAGCTCCACGACTACGCCGAGCAGGTAATCTTCCGGCATGAGTACACGCTCTCCAAGCCCAAGAGCGACCGCCTCAACCTGCTGAAGGCAACGCGCGCCCACTTCGGCCAGATCTTCATGCTCTACTCTGATCCGGCCGGAAGCGTGGAGAAGATTTTGTATGACGGCGCCGGTCCCGCGGAAGCGGAAGTCACCGACGAGTATGGTGTGCTGCACCGCATCTGGCGGGTCAGCGACCCGGCGGCCATCCGCCTGCTCGCCTCCGCCATGGCCGACAAAAAGCTCATCATCGCAGACGGTCACCACCGCTACGAGACGGCGTTGAACTACTCCAGGGAGCATGCGCCGGCGGCCGTTGCCAGCGCCGAGCACAGCACGAGCCAGCTGCCCCAGCCCGCCTACCCTGAAGCGGCGGTCATGATGACCTTCGTCAATATGGATTCCGATGGCCTGGTCATTCTGCCCACCCATCGCGTGGTCCACAGCCTTGAGGGCTTCGACCCCGCAGCCTTTGCCCGCGCCGCGGAGGAGTTCTTCTCGGTCGAAGCGCTGCCCGTCGCAGACGCTTCGGTGTACATCGACAAGCTGAAGGCACAGCAAGGCACAGCATTTGTTGCGGTCACGCGCAGCGGGGCACTTCTGCTGCGCTCCAGGCCGGAAGAAGCGGCTGCGGCGCTGGCTGGCCTGCCTGAGCATCAGCGCAAGCTGGACCTGAGCCATCTGCACACCATCGTGCTCGACCGGCTGCTGGGACTCGACGCGGAAAAAGTCCGCGAACAGACCAACATCCGCTACCTGCGCGACGCCACCGAGGCCGTGGACCAGGCGCGCCGCGGCGAGGCCAATATCACGTTCCTCACCAACCCCGTCACCATGGAGCAGCTCAAAGAGGTGGCCTTTGCCGGTTCCGTCATGCCGCAAAAATCCACCGACTTCTTTCCCAAGCTGCTCAGCGGCATGACCATCTATGCACTGGAGTAAACGCGCGCTCGCGGCTCTGGCGGCAGCCGGACTGGCGGCTACGCCGGCCGCCGCGCAGCAGGCTCAGGGCGCGCCCGCGAGCCGTTTCGTGGTGGTGCTGGACGCCGCCCACGGCGGCAGCGACCCCGGCGGACGGCTTGCCAGCGGCCAGCCGGAAAAGGCCGCCACCCTTGCTCTGAGTGTCAGATTGCGCTCTCTGCTGGCCGCACGCGGCATCGCAGTCGTCACCACACGCGAATCCGACGCGACCATTGAACCAGATCGGCGCGCCGCGATTGCAAACCACGCCGCCGCACAGGTCTGCCTCAGCATCCACGCATCAGAAAGCGGCTCGGGCGTTCACCTGTTTGTTTCCTCCCTTGCGCCCGCGCAGCCCACGCCCTTTGCCCCCTGGAAAACCGCGCAGGCCGCGTCGGTCACGCGCAGCCTGGCGCTGGCCGGGGTGCTCAACTCTGCCCTGCTTCACGCCGGCGTCAACGTGACCCTCGATCGCACTACACTGCCCGCGGTCGACAGCATGACATGCCCCGCAGCCTCCGTTGAAATTGCACCGGAGCGTGGGTCAGACAACCAGATAACCGCCGAGCCGGACGACCCTGCCTACCAGTCCCGCATCGCAGGCGCAGTGGCCGCCGCAGTATTGGAGTTCCGCACGGAGGCACACCAGCCGTGATCCCCCGCTACCAGAAGGTGCTCGTCATCGTTCTGCTGGTGGCCTCGCTCGCCATGGGCGTGGTGCTGTGGCAACTGCGCGAGCGAGCCCACAAGCGCCTGTTGGCCGGTGAGGACTCGGCTCCGACGCATGCGCCTGAAGTGGCGCCCGCAGAGCAGGCTACGCTGGTGGCCGCCAATGATGCCGACGGCTCCCTGCTCGCCCAGGCTCATTCCCTGCCCCTGCCCCAGGATCCCAGCGCCCGTGCCCGCGTTCTGGCGGGCAAGCTGCTGGACCTTTATGCAGCCCCTGACTCTGCCCATCCTGTTCCGGGCGGGGCCGCCGGAGTGGCCCAGGTTTTTCTACTGCCGGCCACTGGCCCCAAAGACCCTCAAAGTCCCGACGCGCAACTAGCCGTCGTGAACCTGACCGGCGCCTTTGCAGGAAGCCATCCATCGGGTCTGGAGACCGAAACGCTCACCGTGCTCTCCATCTGCGCTACCCTGCGCGCCAACTTCCCTCGCATCACCCAGGTCCGGTTTCTGGTGGATGGCCAGCAGCGCGAGACCCTCGCTGGCCATGCCGACCTCACACGCACCTATCTGACAGCAAACGCTGTCCCAACCGGGGGAACCAATCCGTGAGCAACTCTGCGACTCCCGCTCCCACCATTGGAGTCTTTGATTCCGGTTTTGGCGGGCTCACCGTGCTGCGCGCGCTGGTTGACCGGCTGCCACGCGCACGCTTCGCCTTTCTCGGCGACACTGCCCGCCTGCCCTACGGCTCCAAATCCCGCCGGACCATTGCCCGCTACGCAGTCGAAAGCGCGCAGTTCCTCGTTCGCGAGCAGGGCGCGGAGTTCCTGGTCATCGCCTGCAACACCGCCAGCGCGCTGGCCCTCGACGCCATCCAGCAGGCCGTCCCCGTTCCCGTGCTGGGCGTCATTGAACCGGGCGCTGCTGCTGCCCGCGCCGCTTCGCGCACCGGAGACGTGCTGGTGATTGCCACCGACGCCACCGTGCAGAGCCACGCCTACGCCGCAGCCTGCCATGCACAGGGAATGCGCGCACTTGAGAAGGCATGCCCCCTTCTCGTTCCGCTGGTAGAGGAGGACTGGGTCAACCATCCTGTCACGGCCGAGGTCATCGACATCTATCTGCGCGAGCTGAACGCCGAAGCAGCCGCGCAGGGCCTTCACGCAGACACCCTGGTCCTCGGCTGCACACATTACCCACTGCTGCGGCCGCTCATCGAGCGCGCTGTGCCGGCAGGCATGAGAGTGATCGATTCCGCCGAGGCAGCCGCCGAAGCAGCCGTGCATCTTTTCAACGGGCGCGCCGCGCCGCCAGCCGAAGGGACTGCCCCGCCCACTGAAATTCACTGCTTCGCAACAGATTCGGTGGAGAAGTTTGAGCGGCTCGGCTCGCGCTTCCTGGGCGGCCCCGTCGGGCACGTTGAGCTGGTTGACCTGGGCGGTTGAGGAATACAAAACATCCTCATCAAGCGGCAGGCGCAATTACTGCATCTCTACTGCACCTTCCACTTCATCGAAAGCGCAATGAGCTTTTCATCCAGAGTTGCTTCCGGCTTTGGCGCGGGCCTGGCTGCCGACTTCGCAGCCGGGCGTGGCGCCGGTGCAGAGAGTGCCTTGATCGACAACGCGATGCGCTTTGCCTTCGCGTCCACGTTGAGCACCATGACCTTGACGATCTGGCCCGTCTTCACCGCTTCCGATGGATCCTTGATGAAGCGATTCGACAACTCGCTGATGTGCACCAGCCCGTCCTGATGAACGCCGATATCCACGAACGCTCCGAACTTCGTCACGTTCGTCACCACACCCTCAAGCACCATGCCCGCCTGCACATCGGCAATCGCGCGAACCTCTTCGCTGAAGCTGGGTGCGACAAACTTGTCGCGCGGGTCGCGTCCCGGCTTGCGCAGTTCAGACAGAATGTCATTGAGCGTGAAGGCGCCGGCGGAGAGTTGGCGCGCGTCCACCTGCTCAAGCAATTGCGGCTGCCGGATGATTTCGCTCACAGAGGTCTCGAGCGAATGCGCAATCTGTTCCACCACCGGATACGACTCCGGATGCACTGCAGTCATGTCCAGCGGGTTGTCGCCGTTCCGGATGCGCAAAAAGCCTGCTGCCTGCTCAAACGTTTTGGGCCCGATGCCTGGCACCTCCAGCAACTGCATGCGTGAGCGAAAGCTGCCCTTCTCGTTGCGATAGCTCACGATGTTCAGGGCGCTGCGCTCGGTAATGCCCGCCACATGGCGCAGCAGAGTCCATGAGGATGTGTTCAGGTCCGCGCCAACCTTGTTGACGCAGCTCTCGACTACATCCTCCAGCGAGTCGGCCAACTGGCGCTGATCCACGTCGTGCTGGTACTGGCCCACGCCGATGGACTTGGGATCGACCTTCACCAGTTCTGAAAGCGGGTCCTGCAGCCGG
>JAJYBT010000188.1 GCA_021778875.1 Acidobacteriota bacterium
CAGCCGCACATTGAAGCCATCGTGAGCCGCCTCAAGAAGCGCTATCACGCCGAGGTCACGCTCAAGGCGCCGAAAGTTCCCTACCGCGAGACCATCCGCGGCAAGGCCGACGCGCAGGGCCGTCACAAAAAGCAGACCGGCGGTCACGGCCAGTTCGGCGACTGCAAGATCCGCATGGAGCCCATGGTGCGCGGCGGCGGCTTCGTGTTCGCCAACGAAATCTTCGGCGGAGCCATTCCGCGGCAGTTCGTGCCCGCCGTCGAAAAAGGCATCGTCGAGTCCGCAGCGCGCGGCTACCTGGCAGGCTACCCCGTCGTGGACTTCAAGGTCACGGTCTACGACGGCAGCTATCACGATGTGGACTCGAACGAAATGTCGTTCAAGATGGCGGGGCGCATCGCCTTCCGCAAGTGCATGGAACAGGCCAAACCCTGCCTGCTGGAGCCCGTCATGAAGGTCGAAATCGAGGCCCCCGACGAGTTCGCCGGAACCCTGATGGGCGACCTGAACGGCCGCCGCGGCCGCGTCCAGGGCATGGAGTCCAAGGGGCGCACCACCGTCATCAACGCCGAAGTGCCCATGGCGGAGATGCTCACCTACGGCACGCTGCTCACCTCCATGACCCAGGGCAAGGGCAGCTACCACATGGAGATGGACCACTACGACGTCGTGCCCCAGGCCGTGGCCGACAAAATCCTCGCCGGCGCGAAGCGCCCGGTGGAGGAAGAGGAAGAATAAGCACCCCGGCACAACCTGCGATCCCAGGTCTCAAAATCGAGACCTGGGGTACCTTGTTATGCTGTTTCGACAGAAAATGCGACAGAACCCGGGGGATGTGACCATGAGTGAAAGCGCGAAACCGAGCGCGCAGCCTACGCGCCGGGATTTCCTGCGTCACGCTGCCCTGGCATCGGGTGCGGCGACGGCCGTGGTCGTGAACTCGACATTGGCCGGAGCCAATGCGATGAGCGGCGCTCCCGCGCCTTCCCGGCGGCCCAATGTTCTGATGATTTGCGCTGACCAGTTTCGCGCCGACTTTGTAGGCGCAAACCACGAGAACCCTTCCGTCAAAACGCCGCATATCGATGCTCTGGCGGAGCGCGGCGCGAACTTCAGGCAATGCATGTCGAATCAGCCGCTCTGTTCGCCCTCGCGCGCTTCTTTTCTGACCGGCAGATACGCAACCGAAACCGGCGTTTGGAAACTCGGGATCGAACTCGATCACACGCTGCCAACCCTGGCAACGGAATTTCGCAGGAACGGCTACACGGCCAACTTCATCGGCAAGTGGCATGTATCGCAATCCGACCTGGGGAGCGGCGAGAAGCAGCTTGGTTGGATTCCACCGGGCCCTTCACGCGGCGGATTCGACGATTTGTGGGAAGGCGCGAATGTGCTCGAACTGGTTTCGCACCCGAATCATGGAAACTACTGGGACAACGACGGGAAGAATATCGGCTTCAAGGACGAATACCGCGTGGACTTTATCACGAGTCGGGCCGTGAAGCTCATCGAGCAGACCCACGACAAGCCGTGGTTTCTGTTCCTCTCGCAACTGGAGCCGCACCATCAGAACGACGTGGATGCGTTCGTTCCGCCCAGGCGGTATGAAGGCCAGTATGCCGACCCGTACATACCCGCGGATTTGCGCAATCTGCCGGGGAACTGGAGGTCGCGGATCCCAGGCTACTACGGATGCGTGCAGGCGATTGACGACTGTGTGGGCACGCTGGTTGCGGCGCTGGAGCGGACGGGGCAGCTCGATCACACCATCGTTCTGTTTTTCTCCGATCACGGCTGCACATTCCGCACACGCCTCGGCGAATACAAGCGTTCGCCGCATGATGCTTCGATTCGTGTCCCGTTCATCGTCGCGGGCCCTGGCTTTGACCAGTCGACGACGATCGAGGAGGTTGTCTCGCTTTTGGATTTGGCGCCCACGCTGCTGGATGGCGTCGGAATTGATCCAGCGGCAGGCATGCGGGGCAAGCCGCTCAAGGCTCTGGCGCAGGATTCGATTGCTCGCAAGGCATGGGACTCGACCTCGTATTTTCAGATCAGCCAATCGATCTGCGGCAGGGGAATTCGCACGCGCGACTGGTGCTACTGCGCCTTTGACCCCACCGTGACAAACGGTGAAGCAGAGCACAGCACGCACTATCAGGACTTTGCGCTTTACTCGATCTCCGGCGATCCGGCGCAGTCGCTGAACCTTGTCGGACGTCCGGAATACAGGAAGGTTGCCGACGGACTTCGCGCGGAGTTGGAAAGGCGGATCGTCGCAGCGGGCGAGCCGGAGGCAACCATCTCGCCGATCGACTACTACGCGTAAGGAGTCTTTGATTTCCAGCGTGGCCGACGGCGGACCAGGCCTCAATATCGAAACCTGGTTCAACTCGCGCTTCTACTGCGCAGGCCGCCCTTAAAACCTGTAAAACACCCCGCCCATCGGCTGGATGATCCCTGTATACGCCCCGGTGGGCGAGTAATAGATGGACAGCGCTGGCGCCTTGGCAATGTTGTCCCGCACCTGCGCACGCACGCCAAAGTGCTCGCCCAGGGCAAAGTCCACGCCGCCGCCAAAGATGTACGTTGGCCTCACGGTGTTGTTCGCCGCATAGGCGCTGTTGCCGGGCACAGTGGCCGTAAAGCCCAGGCCGCCCACGGCAAAAGGCCGCAGGTTGCCGTACTGCTTTGAGAACACCCAGTCCAACCCAATAATGTTGGACCCGGCCGTGATGGTCAGCGGCTGGGTGGTGCAGCGGTAGCCGCAATTGCCCACCAGCGGCTTAAACGACTGGTCCCCCGGGTTGAACGAGTAGGTGAACTCGTAGCCAATCATCGAGCTGTGAATGTGGCGCACCTCGAACATCCCGCCCATGGCATTCTTCGGCGTCTGCACGGTGCCATTGCCGCTGGTGCTGCTGGTCATTGCCTGGTAGAAACTCGCCGCCACATCGGTCTGTGCTTCGCTTGCGGCCGGCTTCTGCTGCGCCGCCGCGCCCTGCGCATACACCGTCGCGCTGCTCAACGCAGCCATTCCAATCACCGCCGCAACGGCCTGCATCCACTTCTTTCGCATCATGATCTCCGTCTTGAGTTTAAACCCGCGAACCGGGCTGGCTTGACACAAGAACAGCTCCCGATCCGGGTCGAGGATGCACTCCGTGCCAAGTGGTTTTGATGCAAAACCCGCAAATTTGGTAACTTGCTGAGGCTGCCTTCCTTACGATACAGCGTTACCCTTGGGGTCTGCACCCCGCCTCGACGCGCCCCGCCGCCGCCCACGCAAAAATTCTCCGCCGCCGGGAATCCTCCGGCCCGCTCGCACATCTGAGAAAATAGATGGAAGTGACAGGAGCGGTTCATTTTGCCTTGCGGCGCGCTGCGTCGCCCGCCTTGCTGGCGATTCTGGCGCTCGCAGCGCCGGGCGTGACCGCGCATGCGCAGATGCCCAGCCAGGGCTCCGCCGCCAATCCCTTCTGGGGCAGCGTAACTGCACAGCCCGTGACGGACACGAACCTCCAGCTCTCCCTCGACGACGCCGTCCGCCGCGGCTTGGCTAACAACCTCGGCCTCAAGGAAGCCGAGAACGGCGAGAAAAGTATCCACGGGCAGAAGAACGAGGCACTGCAGGAGTTTCTGCCCAACATCACGCTCACCGGCGGCACCGGCGTCTTCCAGCACGATCTCGCCGCGCTCGGCTTTGGCCCCGGCACCATCAGCAAGTTCGCCCAGATGTTTCCCGGCGGAGCTACGCCGGCAGGGCTCTCCTTCATCACCCGCGACGACCTGACGCAGGGGCACATCAATTTTGAACAGACACTTTTCTCCGGCCCGGTCATCGCTGCGTGGAAGGCAGCCGGAGCGGCCGAGCGCGTGGCCTATTTCGCCAAAATGTCCGCGCGGGGCGAGGTCGTTCAGCAGGTGGCCACCGCCTACCTGCGCTCCATCGCCGCCGCCAGCCACGTGGACAACGCCAAAGCCCTTCTTGCCGCCGACCAGGTGCTGCTTGACCAGGCCCATGCCGCGCACGAAGCGGGCACCGTGGCAAATCTGGATGAGTTGCGCGCGCGCGTCCAGCTTCAAGCGCAGCAACAGGCGCTCATTGCCGCGCAAAATGAGCAGGAGAAAGATCTGATCCTGCTCAAGCGCGAAATCGGCATCCAGCCCGGACAGAAAATTCAGCTCACCGATCCCGCGCCTTACAGCGACCTGGCCGCGCAGACGCCCGAGGAAGTCCGCGCAATTGCCTACAAGAACCGGCAGGACTATCAGAATCTGCAAAACCAGGCGGTGGAGGCGAAGGCGATCCACGCCGCCTATCGCAGCCAGCGGCTGCCCACGCTCAAGTTCGGCGGCTTCTGGGGCGTAGACACGGTCAACGGCGCAGGCACCCACGGAAACTTCGCCGCCATCGGCACACTCAGCGTGCCGCTCTTCCGCGAGGCCAGCCTGCGCGGCGATGAGGAAGTCTCCGCCGCCCAGCTTACCGCAGTCCAGTCCCAGCTTGCCGACCTGCGCAGCCACATCGACGAGCAGGTGCGCGACGCCCTGCTCGACGTGGACGCATCCGCGAAGCTGGTCGAAGTCGCCCGCTCCAACGTCGATCTGGCCACGCGCGCCCTCAGCGACGAAACCGACCGCGTCAAGGCCGGAGTGGACGACAACCTGCCGCTGGTCACCGCGCAGGCAACACTGGCCACCGCGCAGAACAACCTCGTTGAAAGCCTCTACCAGTACAACGTGGCCAAGCTCGCGCTGGCCCGCTCTGCCGGTGTGCTGGAGACTCAGTACCGCCTTTACCTTGGCCGCTGAACCCCGCGCCGTTACGCCTTCCGCAGCGCCGGGCTCACCTGCTCCAGCATCGCCGTCACCAGCGCCAGCGGCAGACCAACCACATTGAAGTAGCAGCCCTCGATGCGCGGAATCCAGCACGCCGCCCTGCCCTGGATTGCATACGCGCCGGCCTTGTCCATGGGCTCGCCGGTCGCAATGTACGCCGCAATCTCCTCGTCGGACAATGTAAGAAAGCGCACCGCCGTCGCCTCGGCCGCCACCTCCACGCGCTGCGCCGTCACCACGGCCACGCCGGTGATGACGCGATGCGTCCGTCCGCTCAGCAGACGCAACATGCGCGCCGCGTCGCCGGAGTCTTCCGGCTTGGCCAGGATGTGGTTATCGAGCGTAACCGTCGTATCCGCGCCCAGCACCACCGCCTCCGCGTCGCCCAGTTCGTCATAGACGGCCTGCGCCTTCTCCCGCGCCAGCCGCGTGACGTAAGAAATGGGGTCTTCGCCCGGCAGAGGATCTTCAGGAATGTGCGCCGCATGAATCTGGAACGAGAAGCCCGCCTGCGCAAGCAGTTCGTGGCGGCGTGGAGAAGCAGAAGCGAGAATCAGCATAGTCGAATCAGACCGTCAGCCCGGTTCTGGAGCCTGAAGCCGTTGCAATGCCCCAGGCCATCGCGGGCGTGTTGTGCGCCAGGCCGAATCGTCCATCCGGCCCCAGCAGAATGATGCCGCCATGGCCGCCCAGGCGATTGTAGAGATACGCGATGGCCTCGCGCGCGGCCAGTTCCGGCGCAGTGCCCGCGGCCACGCGGTCCGTGGCCCACTTGCCCAGCACCAGCTTCATAATCGGCTCGCCCCAGCCCGTGAGCGAGACCGCCGCCGCAAGATTGTCCGCATAGCAGCCGCAGCCGATCAGCGACGAGTCGCCCACGCGCCCCGGCGTCTTGTTCAGCGTGCCGCCGGTCGAGGTGGCCGCCGCAAGATTGCCGTGCCGGTCCCGCGCAACCGCGCCTACCGTGTCGTGGGAGTTGTCATCGTGCGCGTACGCGGTCTCAGGACTTTTATCGTCCTTGTGGCCGGAGAAGGTGTCATCCGCAAATCCGGCTGCCTGCCGCGCCTGCGCCTCGGCCAGCCGCTCGCGCTCGCGCTCCAGCACCAGTTCGGAATTGTCGATGAGGCTCATGCCGTGGGCCAGCGCAAACTGCTCTGCACCGGCGCCGACAATATAAACGTGCGGACTTTTCTCCAGCACCAGCCGCGCCGCC
>JAJYBT010000189.1 GCA_021778875.1 Acidobacteriota bacterium
CAACTCATCCGCTGAGATATCTTCATCCCCCAGCATCGAAAGCAATAGCCGCTCGCGCGAGTTCCCGAAGAAGCGGCTCAGCACGTGGCGAATCTCTGTCTGGCTTGCTTCCTGCTCGGCTACGCAAGGCCGGTAGACAAAGGCTCGTCCTTCCTGCCGGTGTTGCACATAGCCCTTCTGTTCCAGAATTCGAATTGTGGTCAGCACCGAGTTGTAGGCCAGTGCCTCGCCCTTCGGTATGGCGGCCACCAGGTCTGTCACGGCAGATTCGCCGCGCTTCCACAGGATCTTCATCAGCCGGAGCTCAGCCTCAGTCAGCGTGTTGGATTTCTTCGGTGGCATTTTCGATCGCTTCTTTCGTGCGGAGTGTCCGCTGTCTGATTCGCCGCACACCCTATGGACGAACAACTAAAGGATTAGTTAGCAGCGGGGAAAATATTTTGTGACTGCCGGATTTATTTCGCCTCCCAGAGCGGGCTCAGGGTGCGAGCCGGAGTCCTGTATCCATTCTTTTGGGTCTGTCATGCCGCTCCTTGCTGTTCGCTCCGGTTCGACGGCCTGGGTTCCGGAATTGCAATCCCAGGGGTTGCGCCATTCCCGTCTGCGAAGATAAAGACAGGTTTCCCGTTAAGTCAGGTTCCGTTCAGGACGAGGATCTCCATGCGTCGAGTTGCCCTTATCTACAACCCGGCTTCAGGACAATACTCGGCCCGCCGCGCCGAGGTTGTACGCAAAGTTCTATCTGAGTTGCGCAAGGCTGGTATCGAGGCAGAAGCGCTTGAAACCAATGCGCCGGGCAGTGCCCGTACCCTTGCGGCCAGCGCCGTTCGCCACGGATATGACACCATCCTCGCCGGCGGGGGAGATGGCACTGTTCACGAGATTCTCCAATGCCTGGTTGATACGCCCGTTGCCCTCGGTGTCATCCCCCTCGGCACGGCCAACGCGCTTGCCCAGGACCTTAATCTTGGCCGTTCGCCGGTAAAGGCTGTGCGCGCAATGCTACGGGCTGTTCCCACGCAGGTTCACGTCGGCCGCATCTTCTATCGCGACAAGAGCGGTGCCGATTGCTCCCGTTACTTCACCGTGGCTGCCGGCGTTGGAGCGGATGCGCTGCTCATGTCGCGGTTGGATGCCGGTCTCAAGCGCAAATTCGGCTACATTCTTTACCTGGTGGAAGCCTTCCGCATCTGGGCCACAAACCCGTTTCCATTGTTTGAGGCAACGTTTCAGGTCAACGGCAATCCCGTCCCGCGAGTCGAGCAGATGTCGCAGCTTCTGGCTGTGCGCGTCCGCTCCTTTGGCGGCGTTCTCCGTACCCTGGCGCCGGGAGCTACGCTTCACAACGGCTGGCTGCATTTGGTCGCCTTTAAGACGCGCAGCCGGCTGCGCTATCTCCGCTTCCTGCTCGCGGTGATTGCTGGCCGCCAGACCTTCTCTTCCGAGGTGGAGCTGATCGAGGCTGTCTCGGTCCAGTGTCGCGCAGCGAATGGTTCTCCCGCGCCCGTTTACGTTGAGGCGGACGGTGAAGTGCTGGGGACCTTGCCCGCCAGGATTGAAGTAGCATCGCAAATGCTTACGCTTCTCGTTCCGCCCAACGCACGCCCATGACGGTGTTGCATTTGCCTATTCCTTTCCGGGGCTGGCATCATCTTTGCGAACACTTTTCATTTTCGTCGAGGCATCTGGTATGAAGCAACGAGCCATGTTTTTTCTCTGCGCCACACTGGCGATTCCTGCTGCAGCCCATGCTCAAAAGCCCGCATGGCAGCCCGCGCCCGGCCACATCACCGTGAATCTCTGGCCCGGCAAAGCTCCGGGCGCGCCCACCAGCCTGCCGCCTGAAGTGGATACCACATCTGCGAAGGACAAGCTGATTGCGGGCCGCCCGCTGATCCGCCTCGGCAATGTTGCCACGCCCACGCTGACGGTTTACTCGCCCAAGGGCCGAAACACCGGAGCCGCAGTTGTTGTCTTCCCCGGCGGAGGCTACAAGATCCTGGCCATCGATCTGGAGGGCACTGAGGTCTGCGATTGGCTGAACGCCGAGGGCATTACCTGCATTCTGGTCAAGTACCGCGTCCCCGACACTGGCCCCTATCCGAAGTCGCCAGCGGCCCTGCAGGATGCCCAGCGCGCGCTCGGGCTGGTCCGCGAGCACGCGGCTGAGTGGCACATTGATCCTCACCGCGTGGGAGTGCTGGGCTTCTCGGCGGGTGGCCATCTCTCCGCGGCCATCAGCACCCACTACGAGCAGCGCCTCTACCCTCCTGTGGATGCGGCAGATGCGTTGAGTTGCCGGCCGGACTTCGCCGTCGTTCTCTATCCCGGCTATCTGGCGAATGCGGAGAAGGGAATGGCTCCCAACCCGGAGATCCATCCCACTGCCGATACACCGCCCACCTTCCTCTTGCAGGCGGAGGATGATCCGGTGCATGTGGAGAACGTCATCAACTACTTCATGGCCCTGAAGAGCGCAGGAGTTCCCGCGGAGCTCCACGTCTACGCGGAAGGCGGACACGGCTACGGCCTGCGTCGCACGGCGTTGCCCATCACCACATGGCCACAGAGTGTAATCACCTGGCTCCATACCATCCGAGTGTTGCAGGCGGATGCGAAGGGAGGGCGATAAATTGCTGTTCGCTGTCCTTACCGTATCGGATCGCTGTTCGCAGGGCCTGGCAACGGATACTGCTGGCCCTGCCGTTGAGGCATTGCTCCGCGAGCAGTGGCCGCAGGCGCAGATTCTTACCGCGCTTCTGCCGGACGAAGTGGATGAGATCGAGGCTCAGCTTCGCCGCTGGTGCCATCAGGGCGTGCGTTTGGTGCTCACCACCGGGGGCACCGGCCTTGGCCCGCGCGATCGCACTCCAGAGGCTACCCGGCGCGTTCTTGAGCGCGAGGCTCCCGGTCTGGCCGAGGCCATTCGCGTGCAGGGAGCAAGCCTCAACCCCTACGCCTGGCTCTCGCGAGGTGTAGCTGGACTTGCGGGACACACCCTGATCGTGAACCTCCCGGGCAGTCATCGAGGTGCGGAAGAGAGCCTGACAAGCATCCTGCCATTGCTGCGTCACGGACTTGAAGTGGTCGCCGGAGGCCAGTCGCATCCGTAAAATCGCATTACTCAACGGCTTAATGGGACATGGCTTGAGCTGATCAGCAAACGCTTTCCAGGATTCCATGCTTTTGGCGCTGCCGCGGCCAGAAGCACGCATGGTCTTTTACGCAAAAATATTCGCAAGATACAGCTTTTGGGTAAGTTATGGCATACAATCTTTGCATCCAGCGTCTTCGGAAACATCAGGAAAGCGTAAAATCAAGACACCCGTGAGTGGACCTAGAAACCATCCCTCTGAACGTCGCCGTCCCGGCACAGTCAGCATCCGCGACGTGGCGCAGCGCGCTGGAGTGTCGATTGCAACCGTTTCTCGCACGGTTAATCACATCTCCACCGTCAACCCTGATCTTGCCCGTCGCGTATGGAAGGCCATCGAAGAAGTTGGCTACCTGCCAAATACGCAGGCACGCGCTCTTGTTTCTGGTCGCAGCCAAATGCTGGGCCTCATCGTGTCAGAGATTACCAACCCCTTCTTCCCCGAACTCGTCCAGGAGTTTGAAAACCTGGCTGTTGCGCAGGGTTACGAGGTACTGATCGGCTCCACGAACTACGAGCCGGCCCGCACGGAGTCGCTCCTGCGCCGCCTGATGCAGCGCAATGTGGATGGCGTAGCGGTCATGACCTTCGGCATCGAAGAAGACCTGGTAAAGAAGCTGGTGGAGCGCGAGTTTCCTCTGGTCTTTGTCGACGCGGGACCTGACCTGCCCAACATCCGCACCATCAAGGTGGATTATGGGGAAGGCATACGCCAGGGCGTGCAGCATCTAGCGGCACTTGGACACCGTCAAATCGCGTTCATTAGCGGTCCGCTGCGTCTGCGCTCTGCTGTGGCGCGTCGGGATGCGTTTCTCAAGGCGATGGGGGAACTCGGCCTCAATGTTCCTTCCGAGCACATGATTGAAGGCAGCCACACGATGGAAGGCGGCATCGCGGCCATGGAGAAGCTGGCGACGCTTGAATCGCTGCCCACGGCCATCATGTGCTCGAACGACATGACGGCCATCGGCGTTCTGCACGGGCTGCACCACACCACGCACAAGGTGCCTGCGGATATCTCAGTCGTCGGATTCGACGATATTCATCTGGCGCAGTTTATGCTGCCGCCGCTCACCACAATTGAGATGTCCTGCCATGACCTTGCGGCCGCCGCCGTGGAAGCCCTCCGCGCCGGTATTGAGACAGACCACCCCAAAGCGGCACGCAAGGAGTGGAATGTACCGACACGGCTCGTCGTGCGCCAGTCCACCACCTTTCCGCGCGGCAGTTTGCCCGCGCTTGTGCATAGTGAGAAAGCCGGCCGGGGCGGCCGATAGCTGCTGCCCCGCCAGCCCCAGCGGACTTTCCCGGCTTTCATCCCATCAATTTTCGTATCCCGCTCGGGTGTAACCTACGGCAACCCTGTAGTGTCTAATGGTTGCGACGAACTTCTTCCCTGAGTGAGGTCATCTATGCTCATTGGCAAACCGCCGGGCATTCCCGCTTCTGCCATTACGCCCCGCGAGCAGTACATGAACCGCCGCCGTTTTCTTCGCACGGCTATCTCCGGCGCGGCCGCCACGGGTGCTGTTGCATTTGGTGCCGAGCGCATTGCAGAGGTCCTTTCGCCTAGTGCAGGCGTTCTTGCAGGCACCAAACTGCAGACCGTAAAGAGTCCGCTTACCACCACCGGCGAGCAACTGACCAGCTACAAGGACGTCACGACCTATAACAACTTTTACGAGTTCGGAGTGCAGAAGTATCAGCCCGCCATGAATGCCGGTGGCTTGCCGACGCGCCCGTGGACCGTACGCGTCGAGGGACTGGTGAAAAAGCCGAAGACCTTCGACATCGACACGCTCCTCAAGATGCATGCGCTGGAGGACCGGGTTTACCGCCATCGCTGTGTTGAGGCGTGGAGCATGGTTGTCCCGTGGGTTGGCTATTCGCTCTCTGAGTTCATCCGCCAGTGCGAGCCGCTCTCCAACGCCCGATACGTGCAGTTCCTCTCCTACTACGACAAGCACGTCGAGAAGTGGTCGTCCGAGTCCACCATCTTCTGGCCATACTCGGAAGGGCTACGCATGGATGAGGCCATGAACCCGCTCACTCTGCTTACCTTTGGCCTCTACGGCGAGGTGTTGCCCAACCAGAATGGAGCGCCGGTGCGCATCGTTGTTCCGTGGAAGTACGGCTTCAAGTCCGCCAAGTCCATTGTTGCCGTGCGCTTCCTGGACAAGCAGCCGCACACCACGTGGAACGACATGGCTCCAAACGAGTACGGGTTCTACTCCAACGTCAATCCCAACGTGGATCATCCCCGCTGGAGCCAGAAGACCGAGCGTCGCATCGGCCTGCCCTTCTATGCGCAACTGCGTACCACGCTCATGTTCAACGGCTATGGAGACCAGGTAGCCTCGCTTTATAACAGCATGGATCTCAAAAAGTATTACTAGGGTTGTCCCCGCCCCGGCTCCATCGGGCTTGCACCTGTGCAGCCCAGTGCAACTTCTGCGTACTTACGACACTCTCGATCGGCTGGTCATGAAACGTTCCACACTCGTTCTGCTCAAAACTCTCGTATGGCTGGCCTGCCTGTGGCCGCTCGCGCGCCTCGTTTGGGGAGCAGCTACCAACAACCTAGGCCCTGATCCCACGGCGGAGATCACCTTTACCACCGGCCTGGCCACACTGCGCCTGCTCACCATCTCACTGGCGATTACGCCAGTGCGGCGCCTGCTTCCTCAGTTGTCGTGGCTGATTCGCTTTCGGCGTCTGCTCGGCCTGTTTGCCTTTTTCTACGCAACTCTGCATCTGTTGACGTGGATCGCGCTCTACACGGCATTCGACATCAATGCCATGACGGCTGACGTCGTAAAGCGCCGCTTCATCACCATGGGCATGGTGGCATGGCTGTTGCTGCTGCCGCTGGCGGCCACCTCCACCAACTGGGC
>JAJYBT010000190.1 GCA_021778875.1 Acidobacteriota bacterium
CGAGCATGTACTCATCCCGCAGGTCGGTTACGTTCGGGTCCTGCGGAAAATCCAGCGGCAGCGCCCGCAGAAACGGCGCGCCCGTCTGCCACGTGTGATAGCCAAGCGAGTAGATATACGGCATTAGCTCATAGCGCAGCCGCAGATACTTCTCCAGAATCGGCTCCGCCTGCTTGCCATATGACCAGACCTCATTCTCCCGGCGGCTGCCGTGCGAGCGCATGATGGGCAGGAATGTCGCATACTGGAACCACCGCGTGTACAGCTCCGGATAGTCGTCGTATCCGCCCACGTTCGCCCGCGCATCCGAGGGGTCCAGCAGCGGCTTCCGCGCCGGATGATGCTCGCCCGGCAGATACTGCCAGCCGCCCGTGTCGTTGGACCAGTACGTAATCCCCGATGCCGCAAAGTCCAGCCCCGTGGGAATCTGGCGCTTCAAAGTGTCCCACGTCGGGTAGATATCCGAAGACCACACAATCGCGCCGTTCCTCTGTACGCCCAGGTACGCATCCCGTGACAGGATCAAAGCCCGCTTCGCAGGCTCATCGCGCCGGAATCCGTCATACAGCGCGCCCGTGTGCAGCAGCGGATACACGTTGAAGTACTGCGTCCCCGGCCCAATGTGGAAGTAGGCGCCGTCGGGCGGCAAGTCCGGCTCCGTCTCGTCCGCCCACAGCGAGTCAAAGCCCTTGCTCAGAATGTTGTCGCGAATCGTGTCCCAGTACCACTTCGCAGCGGCGGGGTTGGTCGTATCAATGTCAGAACCCGCGCGGTCATACGGCAACCCATTGATCGGCGTGCCATCCGCCAGGTGGATAAACCAGCCGTTCTTCTGCAACTGCGCATAGTAGCGGTCTTCCGGCACAAAGCGCGGCCACACGCTGATCATCGTCTCGAATCCCATATCGTGCAGTTGCCGGTTCATCGCCGTCGGATCGGGCCACGCCTTGGGGTCCATATCCATCTGGCCCATCTTCGTGTAGTAGAACCAGTCCACCACCAGCACGTCCGCCGGCAGATGCCGGTCGCGATAGCCCTTCGCCACCGACATCAGCTCATCCTGGCTGGCATAGCGCTGTTTGCACTGGATGTATCCATACGCCGCCTTGGGCAACATCGGCGTCGGCCCCGTCAGCAGCCGGTAGCCTGCATAAATCTCATCCGCCGTTTTCCCCGCAATCACAAAAAACGAGACGCGGTCGCCCACCTCGCTCTGCCAGCGAGTCTGCTCGTTAAAGCCCGGCTCGATAATCGTCTTCGACGGGTTGTCCCACACCATGCCGTAGCCCTTGTTCGTCACCACGAACGGCACGCAGGTGCTCGGCCCGGCGGGCGACAGATAGTCCTGCCAGCAGCGCACCGGGTGCCCGCGATGATCCAGGAAGCCCTCCTGGTTCTGCCCCAGTCCGTAGTAGTGCTCGTCGTCCGGCGAAGCAAACGACGCGCCCACCACGTAGAACTCGGGGTCCGTCGGCCGGCGTTGCAGCGCCAGGCGCGCGGTCCCGTCCTTCTGGTTGGGAACCGCCTGCGACCAGCCCCGCATCTCCACCAGCTTCTTCCCGTCCGGCGTGCTCAGCGTGATGTGCGCCCACGGCGCCGAGCCGTTAAAGTACTTGCCAATGTCGGCCATCGACTTCAGCGGCGGCGGTCCCGCCGGATGCTCGCGGTCCACCGTGGCCACCATGCGCGACGAGCGATACACGTCGGCGTCCGCGGTCTGGCTCGCGCTCCAGCCCTCGGCATTCGGCGTGGCCACAAATCCATAGCCCGGCGGAGCCACGGCGGGCTCCCGCTTCAGGCTCAGGGTCACGCGCAGAATGTTCGGCGCATACGGCTCCAGCACAATCGTCTGGCCCGTCCGGTCCAGTTCCAGCCGCTGCGCGGAGCTCTGCGCAGGGCTCTGGGCAACGACACTCAGAGCGCCGCAGGCCACTCCGGCAACAAACGCGAGCAAAGCAGAATACCGTTTCATCCTGGGCTCCAGTGGAAGTCTGCGGCCGCACCCCTCGTGCGTCGCGCCAACCGAGTGTAAACCGATTCAGTAGACCATGGCCAGCCGCGCCTTCCCCCGCCCGCGCCGGGACGTTACGATGAAGCGTGGCCCCGATCAAGCTTCTCTGGCAATCCAAGCTCGTGCTGCTCCTCGTGCTGCCCTTTGTCGCAGCCGACATCGTCCTCGAATCCCGCTGGTGGCTCGATCAAGTCCCGCCCGTCGCCATCTGGACGCTTGGCCTCAGCGTCGTGCTCGGCCTCGTCGCCTGGCAAAGCGGCTCAGCCAAACCCGGCGCAGCCGTCGCCGGCGCCGCCATCAACGCCAGCCTCATGTTCGCCACCGCCACCCTGCCCTACCAGCCGTGGCAAACCGCGCTGGTTCCCGTAATGACCATGCTGGTGCTCACCTCGCTCGCCACGCGCGCCGGCCGCGCCCGCAAAGAGCGCATGGGCATCGCCGAGCACCGCACAGGCCGCGCCGTCTCGCAGGTCGCCGCCAACCTCGGCATGGCCGCCATCGCATCCAATGCGCTCACGCAGGACGTGCTCTCATCCACCCACTGGTACCCGCGCGCAGCCCTCGTCCCTGCCCTGCTGCTCACCGGCGGCGTTGCCGCGCTGGCCGAGGCCGCCGCGGACACCGTCTCCTCCGAGCTGGGCCAGCTCATGAGCGCCCGTCCCCGCATGCTCACCACCCTGCGCCCAGCGGATCCCGGCACAGACGGCGCCATCAGCCTGGGCGGAACGCTGCTCGGCATGCTGGCCGCAGCCGTTGTCTCCGCAACGGCGGCGTTCGCCCTTCGCGGCGGTTGGCTCCTGTTTGCCTTCAGTTGGATCGGTGGCGTCTTCGGCCTCTTCTTTGACAGTCTGCTCGGCGCCACCCTGGAGCGTCGCGGCTGGCTTAACAACGATGGCGTCAACTTCCTCTCCACCGTCAGCGCAGCGGTTGTCGCTCTCGCACTGCTCGCCCTGCTGCCCGCGCCCAACCTGCCCTGAGGCGCGCTCTGCTGCGTGCTACTCCAGGTGCAGCCGCCAGGCCGTGTAGCTCAGAATCTCGTGGATCACCGGGTTCCACTGCGAGGTGGTGCCCTCCACGGGCACGCGCTGCCGTGGCGAGGGGAGCACCTCCAGCCCGTTCGCCTTGCAGATTGCGTGAATGCGGAACAGGTGCGTGCCGTCGCTCACCACCACCAGCCGGTGAAATCCGTTGGCCCGCGCAATCACGGCCACGCGCCGCGCGGAGTCCGCCGTGCTGCGGCTGTGCGTCTCGGCAATGATGTCGGAGTCCGGTATGCCCTGCGCCCGCAGATACTCGCGGCCCACCCCGCCCTCGGAGTAGGCATCGCCGCCGTCGCCGCCCAGCGTGATGATCAGCGGTGCGATTCCGCGGTTGTACAGGGCCTCCGCGTGATCCAGCCGGGCCCGGTACACCGGTGACGGCCTGCCGTCGTACTCCGCCGCGCCAAACACCGCAATCGCATCCGCCGGCGCAGCCTCGTCGCGGCTGGCGTAGCGCTCAATCTGAGCATAAACCCAGCAGCACCACGCGCCACCCAATGCCAGCACCAGAACAAGCAGGAACGCTCCGCCCACCAGCCAGCGGTGTTGTTTCGCGATGTCCCACTTGCTCATGCGGTCATCTTAACGCTGCAGTACCATCACCACTTCGTGCGTCGGAATCGCGCCTTCGCGCAGAATCTCCCAGCGCCCCGGCCCCAGGGAAAGGTCCACAATCGTGGTCGGCATCGCGCGCCCGGTCGGTCCGCCATCGATAATCAGCGGAATGCGGTCGCCAATCTGGTCGCGCACGCAGGCAGCGTGCGTACACTCCGAAGCACCCTGCAGATTGGCCGAGGTCGCCGTTATCGGCAGGCCAAGCTTCTCCACCACCGCCCGCGGAATCGCCGCATCCGGCACGCGCAGCGCCACGTTCCCCGTATTCGCCGTGGAGCGCAGCGGCAGCTTGGTGCCCGCGCGCACAATAATCGTCAGAGGTCCCGGCCAGAACTTGTCCG
The DNA here is from genome assembly GCA_021778875.1 of Acidobacteriota bacterium. The sequence goes on from JAJYBT010000190.1 coordinate 4,008, forward strand.
CCAGCCGGTCCAGCATCGGATCCGTGTCACGCGCCAGCTCATAGGCCTGCGAGACAGACGCGATCAGCAGCGACAGCGGCTTGTGCTTCTGCCGGGTCTTGATCTGGTAGATCCGCTCCACGGCATGCAGATTGACCGGGTCCACGGCCAGGCCGTAGAAGGTGTCCGTGGGTAAGGCAACCACATCCCCTTTGCGCAGACAGGAGACTACATAATCGATCCGGTCCGGCTGGGGTTCATCGGGATGGACACGCAAGATTTCCGCGGACAAGAAGGTCTACCTCGGTTCCCGAATTGCAGACGCCACAAAGACGGAAGCTATCACAGCACCAGCAGCGGTGCAAGTTCCACCCAACCGCCCGTGGCTCGCAAATCGCCAAAAGAGCATAGAATCGGCTAAGAGCTTCAGACGACTCGCACGGATGCCTCTTCGCATTGTACAGAGTAAGCAGAACAGCCGCCTCAAGGAGCTGCGGCGCGCCTTCGCACAGCCGGGCCGCGGTGCGCAGGGCCTTGCCGCGATTGAAGGCCCCAACCTGCTTGCGGAAGCTCTGCGCGCCGGCCTTGCCCTTCGCACCGTCTTCGTCGCCGAAAGCGCGCAGCATCTGCTCGACGGCCTCGCCCTGTCGCCGCAGGTCGAAGTCCTCATCCTGTCCAGCGATCTGCTGCTCTCCGCCCTCGCCACGGAAGCGCCCCAACCCATCGCCGCGCTCGTGCAGCCGCCCCGCTGGACGTGGCACGACATCCTTCAGCCCGCCGCTTCCACCGCTCCGCTCATCCTCGTCCTCGCCGGACTGCAGGACCCCGGCAACATCGGCACCATTCTGCGCTCGGCAGAGGCCTTCGCCGCCACCGGCATCGTCGCTCTGCCCGGCACCGTCAGCCCGTGGAACCCCAAGGCCGTCCGCGCCTCCGCCGGCAGCGTCTTCCGCCTTCCGCTGCTGCACGCCGAGCCGGCAGATTGCCTCGCCCGCCTTCACGCCGCCGGCCTCCAGACCTTCGCCACCATTCCGCACGGCGCCGCGCCCGCACCGGAGGCCGACCTCGCCGCTCCCGTCGCCCTGCTCATCGGCAACGAAGGCAACGGCCTCGCCCCCGAGCTTGCACGGCAGGCCAGCGCCGCCATCACCATCCCCTGCCCCGGCCCCGTCGAAAGCCTCAACGCCGCCGTCGCCACCAGCATCCTGCTCTATGAGGCCTCGCGCCAGCGCGGTGGCAAGCCATGAGCCTCTTTGACGCTACCCCGCCCGGCCCACTCGACGCGCAAAGAAACCCGCCGCGCGCCGGGGCTCCGCTCGCCGAGCGCATGCGCCCCCATACCCTCGACGAGTACAGCGGGCAGGAGCATCTCCTCGGCCCCGGCAAGCCCCTGCGCGTGCAGATCGACCGCGACGACCCCAGCTCCATGATCTTCTGGGGCCCGCCCGGCGTGGGCAAAACCACCCTTGCCAAGATCATCGCGGAAACCACCCACGCCAACTTCGTCGAGTTCTCCGCCGTCCTCAGCGGCATCAAGGAGATCAAGCTGGTGATGGCCGCCGCCGAGCGCGCCGCCGAGATGCACGCCCGCACCATCCTCTTCGTCGACGAGATTCACCGCTTCAACAAGGCCCAGCAGGATGCCTTTCTCCCCTACGTCGAGCGCGGCACCATTCGTCTCATCGGCGCCACCACAGAGAATCCCTCCTTCGAGATCATCTCCGCGCTGCTCTCCCGCTGCCGCGTCTATGTCCTAAAGCCGCTCAGCGAAGAGCGCATCGTCGCCCTGCTGCGCCGCGCGCTCCAGGACGCCGAACGCGGCCTTGGCGCCTCGCAGCTCACCGCGGACGACGAGGCGCTCCAGCTCATAGCCGACTACTCCAGCGGCGACTGCCGCAGCGCCTTCAACACCCTCGAAGTCGCCGCCCAGCTCGCTCTCGACAGCGACAAACACATCTCCAAAAGCAAAGCCGCGGAAGCCGTCCAGCAGCGCGTCCTCATCTATGACAAGTCCGGCGAGGAGCACTACAACCTCATCTCCGCGCTGCACAAAAGCGTGCG
>JAJYBT010000191.1 GCA_021778875.1 Acidobacteriota bacterium
CTCAAAGGTGTACTCCTGCAGCAGGCCGTAGTCGCTGGCAGCCAGCGTGTTGTGTGCCTGCACCTGCACGCCGCGCTTGGCCAGGTCGCCAAGCTGGTTCAGATAACGGAAGCTGTCCACAAAGGTGGAGGCCCAGCGGTCACCGCCGCAGGCTGTCTGCGCTGTCTCTGTATTCCACATGGGCTTGCCGGGCATAAAGCGGTCGCGGAGTGCGCCATAGTATTGCTCGCCCTTATCGCCGCGCGCGAGCCAGTCCTCTGTGAGCGCAGCGTCCAGCGTGGTGTTGGCTGCGCGGCCCATGCTGGAGCAGCGGCTGGAAACGGCGCCGTAGGTGTGGTAGCTGAATGCATCAAAATACTGAGCCGGTCCGGCCAGAATATCCTTAGCCCTCATGATGTTTGAGACGGGAGGGATGACCATGCCCTCTTCGCCGACGCTGCCGGGGCCGAGGATGATGATCTTCGGATCAGCCTGTTTGAGAAATGCATGGAACACGGCAAGGTCTTTGCTGTAGTCGGCCGCGCTGTAGCCTTTGGGTGAGCCGCCCATCTCCGGCATGGTGGGCTCGTTCATCAGCTCAGCTGCGGCAATCACGCCGTGGTTGGCCTGGGTGAAGTCGAGAATTTCTTTGGCCTGCGCGGGAGTCCAGATGCCCGATGCATCGCGCGTGCCCGCACTGATGGCGAAGGATGTGACGATCGGCGCGTCAACCGCGTTGGAGAAGTCGATCACGCCCTTCCACGCCTTGCGCGTCAGAATGGCCTTGTAGCCGTCGGGAACCTTGTCCGATGCGGTCGCGCCTGCATCCTGGAAGAAGGTGGTGTTTGCCCAGGTTCCGCTTACGCGAACATACGCAGGCCCGAGCGCTGCGGCCAGTTTGCGAAGCCGGGGATTGTAGAGATCAATTGGCTTGCGAAACTCGTACAGCGAAGCCGACATTCCGGTGGGCTGATTGCCGCCACTTGGGTTTGCCGTTTGTGTGCTGGCATACGGCTTCCAGAAGCGTCCTCCGGTGATCTCCACCATCTCTATGTTGTAGGACTGAAAACGCTCATCCACTGTGCCGACGCGCGCCATGTGGGCCGGAGCGATAGACGATGGCTTGGCGCCTGGCTCACCGGCGATGGCCGGCACAACGCTAAGAGCGGCGAAGATGCCGCCAGCAATAAAACCTGCAAAGCTACGCTTTCTCATACAAACAATTCCTTTCAGTGCTGTTGGATCTGTGCCGTTCCCCGGCGGTTGAATTGAGTTGTCATTGGCGTGCAGCGTGTTACGGGCTACTGGTTGACGCCGCTTGCCAGGAACCCTCCATCGACAACGAGAGTCTGGCCGCAAACAAACGATGCTGCTTCAGAGGCGAGGAAGATGGCTGCGCCGACCAGCTCGATCGTTTTTCCGAATCGGCCCATCGGAGTGCGCATCAGAAGCTCCTGTCCGCGCGGAGTGCTGTCGAGCAACTGGGCATTCAGATCGGTGCGGAAGACGCCCGGAGCGATGGCATTCACCGTCACGCCCTTGCTTGCCCACTCCACTGCAAGCGAGCGCGTCAGCGAGACCACGCCCGCCTTGCTGGCGGCATAGGCGGCAACTTCACTCAATGCGACAAAGCTGTTGAGAGACGCAATATTGATGATTCGTCCATAGCCGCGGTCGAGCATGTGCCTGCCAAACACCTGGCACGCGCGCAGCGTTCCCGTGAGATTGGTGTCAAGAATGTCAGTCCACTCTGTCTCTGGAAAATCAATCGTGGGCTTGCGCGAGATTTTGCCCGCGCAGTTGATGAGGATATCCACCTTGCCAAATGCCTTGAGTGTCTCTTCGCAGAGCCGCTCCAGCGACGATCGACTGCAGACATCGGACGGCACGCGCAGTGACCGGCGGCCCAGTTGCTCGATCTCCGCGGCAACCTCTTCCACCTGCTGAGCGCGGCGGCCCGTGGGCACCACGTCCGCGCCTGCCTGCGCCAGTCCCAGCGCCATGGCGCGCCCAATGCCGGACGTGCCGCCTGTTACCACTGCCACTTTGCCTTGCAGGCTCAATAGTTCGCTTGCCATCTCGTTCTCCCTGGCTGCGGTCAGCAGCCCCTCGTTCTTCAAATGCTGCATGATCGCGTCCACCGCCTCTTCGGGCCTTCCCGCCACGGAGATGGACCACGCCTGCGCGGGCTTTTCAAACGTCTCAATCTGGCTCTCAAGCAGCTGCGTGCTCATGAATTCGTGCCGGCGCGCGCGTAGCCGCGTGCGCAGCACTTCCACCGGCGCTACAAGGTCGATCAAGCGAAACTCGTGGCTGCCAAAGCCGTCCACAAGGCGCTGCCTGTATTTCTTCTTCAGTGCAGAGCAGGCAAAGATCGCGCTGCGGTTCTCCTGGAAGTACCGCGACATGCGGTCATGCAGAATGCTCAACCACGGCAGGCGATCATCGTCCGTGAGCGGTATGCCCGCCGCCATCTTCCGCTTGTTATCGGCGGGGTGATAATCGTCGGCGTCTTCAAAGCGCCAGCCTGTGCGCGCGGCCAGCAGCTTGCCTATCGTCGTTTTTCCAATTCCGCTCACGCCCATCAGGATGAGGATCATAACGGCAGCTCCACTTTGCGAAGTCCCGGCGCCAGAGCCACCAGCACGAGGAGCGCCAGCAGGTACGCGCTTGCGGCAATGGCAAACAGGCTTGCGTAGCTGTGCGTGAGCTGAAGAATGTGCCCGGCGTAAGCGGCCAGCAAAGCGCCACCCGCGGATCCTGCCATTCCTCCAATGCCGGTCACTGACCCGATGGTTGTGCGCGGGAACATGTCCGAGGGCGTGGTGAGCAGGTTTGCCGACCATCCCTGATGAGCCGCGGCAGCAAGGCTCAGCAGGGCCACGGCGGTCCATTCTGAGACAACCCGGGTCGCCATGAAGATGGGCACAACCGCGAGCGCGCATAGAAGCATGGCGGCAAGCCGCGCGGAGTTTTGCGACAGATGCAGGCGCCGAAAGATCTGTGGCAGCCATCCGCCGCCGATGCTGCCTACGGCGGAAGCGTTGTAGACGATCACCAGAGGAAGCCCCAGATGGGAGAGGTCGAGATGAAACTTTGCGCTGAAGTAGGAGGGCATCCAGAAGAGATAGAACCACCAGATCGGGTCTGTGAGAAATTTGGCGAGCGCAAATCCCCATGTCTGGCGGACGACGAGCAAACGACGCCATGGCATGGCGCGGCCGAGCTGGGCTGCCGATTCCTGGTAGATGTGGCGAAGCTCCGCACCCGTCAGCGTGGGATGGTCAGCGGGTTTGCGGTATTTGCTGAACCACCACAGAATCCAGATGGCGCTGAGAATGCCCGTGGCGAGAAACGCCGCATGCCAGCCGAAACGGATTGTCACCCACGGCACGAGGATAGGCGCAAGGATGGCGCCCAGATTTGCACCCGAGTTGAATATCCCCGTAGCCAGGGCGCGCTCCCGCTGCGGAAACCACTCGGCCACGGTCTTGATGGCTGCGGGAAAGTTGCCGGATTCTCCCACGCCCAGCGAGAATCGCGCCACGCCGAACTCCAGCACGGAGTTGGCCAGCGCGTGTCCCATGGCGGAGAGGCTCCAGACCGCCATGATGACCATATAGCCAATGCGCGTGCCGACCTTGTCGACGAATCGCCCGGCGGCAATCAATCCGATGGCATAGGCAATCTGGAAGGCATCCACGATATAGCCATATCCGATCTCCGTCATGCCGATGCTGTGTTCAAGCGTCGGTTTCAGGATCGAGATGACCTGCCTGTCCATGTAATTGATTGAAGTTGCGACGAAGAGCATGGCGCAGATCGTCCATCGCACGCGACCGATCCGCGCCGCGGGCTCCGCGCTTGCATCGCAATGTTCAACCAGTGGGATTGAGTTAGGCATCAACTAGCTCCGTGCGACGAGAAAGGCTTGCCGGAACCTCTTCCCGCAGGACATTCCTCATGGCCTGAAACTGCCGCGCACTGTGAGGCGCAATGCGCGGCGGGTCTGCTAAAAGAAGACCATCAGCATGGTGTTGTAAATGAGTGTGTTGCGATATTTGGCGCCGGGCACGGGTCCCTGCGTGTACCCCAGCGCGTTTACCCAGTACGCCGTCCGGTAGAGCTTGTAGTTGTAGGTCGGCGTCAGCGACCACGAACCCTTGGAAAACGTGCCGGGCGCCTTGGTCCTGGTCAGGTCCGGGCTGTATTCGCTGTGAGCGCCCACCAGCGAGAAGAAATCGCCGGGCCGCTTTGCAAACGGGCCCGAATAGTAGGCGCGGGCTTCGTAGTACTGGTAGTAGGTATTGACGGCCGGGGGCGAATACATCGCCGATCCGCCGATAAACAAGCCGTGCCGCTGGTTGGCGGGATTCGGCTGCGTGGCCTGCTTGTCGGCCGCCACGTAGTAGGCGTAGTTGGGCGTGTCGTACTGGTTGGTGTTGTAGTTCCGGTACTTCGTCCTGTTATTCATGTAGCCGGCGCGGACCCACAGTGCCGTCGGGTTCTTGTACTGGGACTTCTGGTAATCCACTTCCATGATCGACAGCAGACCGTCGCCTTTGGTCCACACGCCGTGCCTGGCGTCGTAAGCGGGCCCGGGGGCAAAGCGGAATCCCACCTTGTCCTGTTCCTGTTCGCCAACGCTGTTCATCGGCGAGTAGCTGCGCTGGAAGCCCACCTTGGCGTAGAAGTGATTCGGCAGGTTTTGCCGTACGTTGAACGACGGAGCCTGCTGCGGCTTGTTGGACAAGCCGACGTTGTAGGGGAGCACTCCCAGCACGCCGGCCGCTCCGTTGTTGGCAAGGCCGCCGACACGCATCTGGATGAACTCTTCGGCGTTCGACATGTAGCCGCCCTTGAGCTGCAGATTGTCTTTGAAGAAGCCCTTGTAGAAGCTGGCCTCGTCGAAATCCAGCGTCTCCGGGCCGCCCGGATACCAGCTCACCTTCTGGATGCCGGCATCCAGCACCAGCTGCGCGTCCTTCAAATGGAAGGCGCGCATGTCGTAGGCCAGCGTCAGGTAGCTCGACGACTGGTAGAAGTTGTCCTGGCCCGGGTAGGAGATCTTGTCGTAGGGGACCTCAGGGCTCAAGGTGTTTCGCGCGAAGAGCGTCTGGTTGATGGCATACACGCCGATGCCGTACTTCTCTTCCAGCTCCTTGCGGAAATTGTTGAAAGGGATAAAGGTCCGGGCCGAGTCCGGCGGCATCAGAAGAATCTGACCCTTGAGGATACCGCCCAACTGCTCCGGCGTTGGTTCGGGTTTGGACTGGGGCGCGGCTGGCTTGGCCGAATCGGACTGGGCGTATACGGTAGCTGCCGCCATGAACACTGCCAGAATGAAATATAAAGACTTGCATATCCCGTTGGCGCGGCGGGCATTTGCCCGTTTGCAAGAGGTTGTGGAGGGGTTTTCGGAACGAATGGTATACTCCGCAACCAGAAAAGAGCTCTGCGCTCCGCTTACAAGGGGCGCAATCTTTGGACTCATGGCCTGTTATCCTTAAGCGTATTTGGGAACCACCGATGCACCGAGGCTTGGATTACCGGCTCGGTTCGGGACTCGAATTCAGAGTAGGGGCGCGGCAGTCGGAGCTCAAGATTGCTACCGTAGTGCAGGGGGATTGCTCCGAGACGTATCAAGCGCGCGAAGGGGTGGATTCCTCAGGCTTAAGCGCAGTTCTGCCGGGCGTATCAAGCGCCTTGCTACGTGGCTTGTTACGCGCGCTGCGGCAGGGTCGCCGGGGAGAAGGGGAAGAGCACGTATGGAGTCGGAGGCATCGACCTGGCGCCCACGAACTGAACTCGAGCGGCAACTGGTCCTCGATCAGCTCGGCCGCGTGCTGGCCAGCCCCGGCTTTTCCAGCAGCCAGCGTTACCCCGGTTTGCTCAAATTTGTGGTTGAGCAGACACTTGCCGGCCATGAGGACACCCTGAAAGAGCGCCTGCTCGGCATGGAGGTCTTCCACCGCGCCCCGGACTACGACACCAATCAGGATCCTGTTGTGCGGCTCAGCGCTGCCGAAGTGCGGAAACGGCTGGCGCTCTACTAC
>JAJYBT010000192.1 GCA_021778875.1 Acidobacteriota bacterium
GCCTCAATCGCTGGGTGCTCCTGGGCCACGCCGCGCTCAGCGGCGTTATGACCATGTTTGCCCTGCTGCTGCCCTGGTTCGTGGTCCACGGCGCGCAAGCGCCCCCATCCAGAGCCCTGGTGTCAGCGTTGATGACCGCCGCCGGCGTGGCCATGCTCATTCTCGTCGTCGCCTACTCCTTTGGAGTGGCCCGGCTCAGGCTGGCAACCACCAGCGCGCTGGTCATCCTCGTACTCTTCCTCTACGGCGTCGGGCCTTTCTTTGGCATACCATCCGTGGCGGCCAGCAAGCGGGTCATTCACCTGCTCGATCGCTCCTATTCCGCCCGCCCGCTCGCCGATAAGCTGGCCACCATCGCACCGGCTGATGAAACCGTCGCCGTCTTCCGCGCCCGCCGCGATATTGAGTACGGGCTCGCCTTCTATCGCAATCGCGAAGTCGTTAACTACGAGCAAAGCGGTGTACCCGCCGAGCAGCATCTGCTCGTTGCGCGTGTCGCAGGTCGCGCCGGTGTGGACCTCCACACTCAGGCCGCCCTGGAGGTATATCTCCAGGGTCGCCAGTACCAGCCACTCTTCAGTTGGCCCGAGCAGGGCCTGGAGATCTACCTGGTCGGCCGCAAGTAGCCGCAAGGTGAAGTCTGCAACAATAAGTCTGACTTCAACTTGCAGTCTGCCGCACTTCGTGGCAAAGTGTCCGCAAGGCCCGGCGCGGAATAAGTGCGCCGCTGTATTGCCCGTCTGATGTTGCTTCGTTCGTACGGCAGGCGAAGCCTGCCCACAGGAGCAGGAGCATGGAGCCCGGCGTTTCCATCGAGATTCTCGACCTGCGGCACTTTGCAGCGCCGATGCTTCGCCCTGTGCTTGAAGCCGAAAGCGCCGTCTGGATGCAGCGCCTCCACTGGGACTACCGCGCCTCATGCCGGCTCCTCATGCAGTATCTCGATAACCACATGCTGCCCGGCTACGCGGCCGTCGAGGCAGGCCAGGTCACCGGCTATACCTTCTGCGTCTACGAAGAAACCAAGGCGGTCATCGGCGGCGTCTACGCCCTCGCCGGCGGCAACCCCGATATGCCCGTCTCCGCCGAGGACGACGGCGGGGCCGCCCACGAAGTTGAGGAGACCCTGCTGCGGCACCTCTTTGAAACCCTGCTCAACTCGCCGCAGGTCGATCGCATCGAGTCGCAGTTGCTCCTGCACCCCACCGGCGCACACGCCGATGCCTTTCGCCAGGCAGACTTCAAACTTTTTCATCGCCTCTTCATGGTGCAGCCGCTGGCAGGCCACTGGGGCCGATCCCACGCCGATCTGCCCCTCGACCTCGAACTGCGTCACTGGCGCGACGAAGACCTCAACCCGGCCGCCCGACTCATCTCCAGGGCCTATCACGGCCACACCGACAGCCTCATCAACGACCAGTACAACTCCGTCTACGGCTCCATGCGCTTTCTCAACAACATCGTCCACTACTCCGGTTGCGGCGTGTTCTCGCCGCTGGCCTCCCATGTTGTGGTGGACCGCGCCAGCCAGGAACTCGTCGCCCTGGTGCTCGGCTCGCGCGTCAGCCCGCAGAGCGGCCACATCACCCAGATCTGCGTTCACCCCGATTACCGCCGCCAGGGCATGGCCCGCCTGCTGCTCGGCGTCGCCGGCGCGCAGTTCATCCGCCAGGGCGTCAGCGAAATCTCACTCACCGTCACCGAGGCCAACTCTGAGGCCGTCGAACTCTACCGCTCCGAGGGCTACGAAATCATCCACACCTTCGACGCCGCCGTCTGGCAGCGCAACGGCGCGTCCTGAGGCATCACGGGCGAGTGCCGTGTCTCTGAAGTTTGCTCGATAATTGTTCGTTGGCCCTGTGTCAGGGCACGACCTCACAGGCTGCGCAAAAATACGCCGCTTGCGAAGTCCTGTGTCAGGGCACGAGTTTACTCGTGCCGTCAGTGGCTTAAAATCGGTCTGGCCTTCAGGCCCTGGGGTTCTGTGTCTTCTCGTTTGGACTACTCATGTGAGTTTTTTTCCGCAGCCTCTTCGGCCTCCGGAAAGAGCTACTCGCCCTCTTCCCCCAGCCACCCGCGCGTGTTCAGCAGTTGCCGCAGGTCCAGCGCCCACACCTTCCCAGTCAGTTCGTCGGCGGCTTTACCTTCGCGCGCGGATTTTTCAAACTCGCTTGCCATGGCCTGCATCTTCGCATCCAGATCGTCGATGAAGTTCAGCACCAGCGCTTCGGGAATCATGGGCAGCTTGGGCGAGCCGAACTCCAGCTTCCCGTGGTGCGACAGGATCATATGCAGCACCAGCGTCTTCAGCCGCGGCGGAAAGCCCGGCAGGCTGTCGATGGTCTTCTCCACCAGCTCCATGCCCATCTCGATGTGCCCCAGCAGCATGCCTTCCACCGTGTACTCGAAGCCAACCTGCCAGCTCAGTTCCCGCAGCTTGCCGATGTCATGCAGAATCACGCCGGTCAGCAGCAGGTCGCGGTGCAGCATCGGATAGTGCGGCACAACGCGGTCGGCCAGCGTCACCAGGCTTACCACGTGCTCCAGCAGGCCGCCGAGCCACGCGTGATGCAGTTGCTTGGCTGCCGGAGCCTCGCGATAGGCCGCGGCAATAGCCGGGTCGTCGAGCACCGTGTTCAGCAGCAGTTTCAGGTTGGGCTCGGTAAAGCTCTCCACGCAGTCGCGCAGCCGCTGCCAAAGCTCTCCCACGTCATGGCTGGTTGTGGGCAGCAGGTCGGTCCTGTCGGCCTCTTGCGCCGTCGCCTTGCGCAGTTGGTCCACCTTCATCTGCAGCCGGTCGTCAAACCGTGAAACGCTGCCCCGCGCCTTCACAATGTCGCCGCGCTCAAAGTCGCGCGCAATGCGCGGGTCCCCGGGATCCCACACGCGGCCTTCAAGTTGCCCGGTCTTGTCTCCCAGAATCAGGTTCAGATAAGGCTTGTTGTTCTTGGTGGAGCGCTGCTGTTTCAGCAGCACCAGAAAAAAGCTGTCGAAGCCTTTTCCCTCTTCGTAGCCCGCAAGGTCGGCAATATAAATGTCCTTCATCCTGCCCGACAGATTAACGCACGCGGCGCTTCCCGCCCAAACGCAAACCGGGCCCGGGATGCAATCCCAGGCCCGGCGCGCTTGCCTGCGTTATGTCTTACTGCTGCGGCGTCGGAGCGCCCGTGGCAGGAGCCGGCGACGCGGCATCGGTTCCCTGCGGCGCTTGCCCCGAGGGCTGCGTCGCCTCGGCAGGGGCCTTGTTCCTGTCGCTCAGGCGCGTCTTCTCGCCGGTCGTCGTGGCTTCCTTCTTCTTCTTGCCCGTCACATTGCCGCCCAGTCCCAGCGGAGCGGACTGTGCCTGGCGGTCGGCCACTTCGGCTGCGTCCGGCGACTCGGGAGTCAGAGCATCCTTCTGCGGCTTGCTGGCCTTTACCGTCTTCTTCTTTTCCTCTTTTGCGCGATAGCTGAAGCGCGTCTTCTTCTCCGGTGCCGGACCCGCTTCCAGCGGATTCACAGGCTCCGGCGTGTTGTCCGCCGCCTGCGACACCGCACCGGCATCCTCCGTCTGGCTCGCCGCCGAATTCGGCAGCGTCTCCTGCGGGGCCTTGCCAAAGCGGATTTTCTCCTTCTTGCCAGGCTTCATTGAAGCCTGCTCGTTCTTCTTCTTGCCGTTCTTGGTCGCCTTCTCCGGCGTGGCCGTTGCCTTGGCCTCCACAAGCTGCGCCCCTGCGCCCGTCTGCCGGTAGCCGCGTGCGGTCTCGCGGAAGCGTGTCCGCTCCACCTTCTTCTTTTTCTTGGGAGAAGGCGGCGTGTAGGCAGCGTAGGCAATCGGGAAGACCCGCTTGTTCGGGCTCGTGCCCGTGTCCACATACCCCGGCTTGATCTCGATGAATGCCTCGTCGCGCAACTTCGTCAGGTAGTCGCGCATCGCAGGCTCCATCTTGCTCATGTAATAGGCCTGCTCCACGTCCTGCTCCACGTCCTTGAAGGGCGGAACCCCACCCGGCGTGTGATCCGCCACCTTCAGAATCACGTAGCCCTGCCGGGTGCGAATCGGCGGGGTAAACTGTCCTGTCTTCAGCGGAAAAACCTGATCTTCCAGCACCTTGGCCAGTGAGCCGCGCTTGAACTCGCCCAGGTCGCCGCCCGTCTGGGCTGTCGGTCCATCGCTGAAGCTGCGCGCCAGTTGCGCAAAGTCGCCCCCCGCATGCAGCTTCGCTTCAACGTCCTCCGCCTTGACCTTGGCTTCCGCCAGCTTCTGCGGGTCCGTCGGCAGCACGCCCCCCGGATCGGTCGGCGAAGGCACCGGCGTGCCCGTCGAGATGAGTATCTCGCTCAGCTTCACGCTCTCCTGCTTCGCGTACTCCTGCTTGTGCTCCTCGTAGTAGCGCTGCGCTTCGCCCGGAGTCATCGAAATCTTGCGGCCCACCTCATCCCGCATCACCTGCTGCGTGATGATGCCGTTGCGGATGTTCGCCTTGAAGTCCTCATAGGAAACGCCCTGCTGCTGCGCTGCCTTCTCCAGGTCTTCAAGCGAGCCAAGATTGTATTGCTTGCGGATATCGTTCAGCCGGTTCACCAGCTCCGTTTCGCCGGTGATGCCCAGTTCCTTGCCCTTTGAAAGCCAGAGCTGCTGGTCGATCAGGTTGCGCAACAGGTCCCTGTGCGCTTCTGAAATCTCCTGCATGCTGGCCCCGCGCTGGCGCTCTTCCTGGTCCAGCTCCTTCATCGCCCGGTCGTAGTCCGAGCTGCTGATGATCTGGTCGTTCACGCGCGCGACGATTTCCTCAACCGTCGTGCCGCCGTAAGGGCTTGCCGCGGCGGTGGCGCGCGTCTGAGCAATTGCGGAACTTGCAAGCAGCACCGTGCCGAACACGAAAGCCGCGGGAATGCGAATGAGTCTTAATGTCATAGGTCGGCACTGGACAGGCGGCAATCTCTCTCCGCCTGTTGCATAGACGCTATTGTAAATGCCAGGAGAGCAGCAGCGCGATTCCTGCGCACATTCCCGCCGGAATTGAGCCACAATCGACGGACAAATTCCCCTTCCAGCCCCGCGCACCCGCCCCGCCCGGCTATCGGAAGGCCAGCCAGCCACGTCAAATAACCCAGTGGTATACTTTAGCCCAAGACCGCCCTGCGAGGCTCCTTCACGGCGCCTGCCGCACCTGCCGTCCGGAGGTTCCTTCCGTCTATGACTCCCCGCGCCCGCAGGGCTCTTTTCTCCCTCGTTCTTTTCTTCACGGTCTGTGCCGTCGTGGGCAGTGTCATGCAGCGCAAGGTCGGGGCGCAGTCCTCTGAGGACGAGAGCCAGATCCGCGACAGCCTCAAGACCTTCACCAACGTCTACGCCCTGGTCGAGCAGAACTACGCCGAGCCCATCACACACGACAAGGCAGACACGGCCATCTACGACGGAGCCATCCCCGGCATGCTCCGCGTACTGGACCCCCACTCCAACTTCTACGATCCAAAGGCCTACGCAAAAATGCAGGAGGACCAGCGCGGCCACTACTACGGCGTCGGCATGGTCATCCAGCAGCAGGGCAACAAGGTCTACGTCATCACGCCCTATGAGGACACGCCCTCCTTCCGCGCCGGCATCCGCCCCGGAGACGTCATCTCCGCCATCGACGGCAAATCGGCCGACGGCATGACCTCGGACGCGGTGGCCAAGTCCCTCAAAGGCCCCAAAGGTACCCACGTACAGGTCACAATGGTCCGCGATGGCCAGGCAAAACCGCTGGTCTTTGACCTCATTCGCGATGAAATCTCCCACCCCTCCGTGGACCTCGCCTATCAGATTCGTCCCGGCGTCGGATACATCCATCTCGCCCAGTTCCAGGAAACTACCGCCCGCGAAGTCATTGACGCCATTGACGGCTTCGGCAACCTCAAAGGCCTCGTGCTTGACCTGCGCGGCAACCCCGGCGGGCTCCTCAGCCAGGCCGTCGAGGTCTGCGACCACCTGCTCTCCAAAGGCCAGGTCATCGTCTCCCAGCGCGGACGAGCCTATCCTGACCAGGTCTACAC
>JAJYBT010000193.1 GCA_021778875.1 Acidobacteriota bacterium
GCGACGAGGAGATTCAGCGTGGCGGTGACGCAGTTGCGATTGGTGGAGCTGGGGTCGGCGACGGAACGCGGAACGGAGGCCAGGGCCGCTTCGTGAAAGATGATTTCAACGCCGTGGCAGGCCTGCACGCAGACTGCCGGGTCGGCGAGGTCGCCCTCCAGGAACTCCATTGCTTCAAGGCCGATGAGGTTGCTGCGCTTGCCGGTAATCAGGCTGTCGACGCCGCGAACACTTTCACCGCGCGCCAGAAGCGCTGCGGCGATGGAACGGCCGATGAATCCGGCGGCTCCGGTGACCAGATATTTCGCCAAGATGCTTTCTCCTGCTGCGCGGCCGAATGCGTTGCGACGGGCCGGGCCGCACTCTCAAGGATACATCCGGCAAGAAAGGCAAAGTTGTTACGGACGAGTTTCCATGCGCTGTCCGGGCAACTTACAATTTGAAGTATGACGAGTGTGGCTGAAGGGTCTCTGGTTGAGCTGAAGCAGCGGATTGCATCGCGGCAGGCACGGATTGGCATTGTCGGGATGGGATATGTCGGGCTGCCGCTGGCGCTGCTGTTCAGCGGCGAGCGGTTTCGCGTGACCGGCTTTGATATTGCGGCGGATAAGGTGAGCACGCTGAATGCGGGCGGATCGTACATTGTGCGCATTTTGCCGTCGATGATCCAGGAGGCGCAGAAGGCGGGCTTTCGGGCGACGGCGGACTACTCTGAGATCGCGGAGATGGACGCGGTGATTATCTGCGTGCCGACGCCGCTGAATGAGTATCACGAGCCGGACCTGAGCTTTGTGACGGGGACGGTGGAGTCGATTGCGCCGTATATCCACGCGGGCCAGCTGATTGTGCTGGAGAGCACGACGTATCCGGGAACGACGGAAGAGATTGTGGTGCCGCTGCTGGAGAAGGGCAACCCATCTGGCCTGCGCGTGGCGCGTACGCTGGAGGATGCTGGCGTGCATGTAGCCTTCTCGCCGGAGCGCGAGGATCCGGGGAACGATACGGTGGCGCGGCACGATATCCCCAAGGTGGTGGGAGGATGCGGACAGGCGGCTGCGGAGCTGGCCGCGGCGCTGTACGGCACTATCTTCCGGCGCGTGGTTCCGGTGAGCAGCCCATCGGTGGCGGAGATGACAAAGCTGCTGGAGAACATCTATCGCTGCGTGAACATTGCGCTGGTGAATGAGCTGAAACAGCTTTGCATGCGGATGGGCATCGACATTCACGAAGTGATTGACGCGGCGAAGACCAAGCCGTTCGGATTTCAGGCGTTTTATCCAGGGCCGGGACTGGGCGGGCACTGCATTCCGATTGACCCGTTCTACCTGTCGTGGAAGGCGAAACAGTTTGACTTTCACACGCGGTTTATTGAGCTGGCAGGCGAAGTAAATACGGCGATGCCGTACTTTGTGATTGAGCAGGTGGCGTCGGGGCTGAACGAGCACGCGAAGGCGATCAAGGAATCGAAGATCCTGGTGCTGGGGCTGGCGTACAAGCGCGATATCGACGACCTGCGCGAGTCGCCCTCACTGACGATTATTGAGCTGTTGCGCGAGAAGGGCGCGGCGGTCTTCTACAACGATCCCTACTTCCCCACGGTGGGGCATGGACGCCACTATGCGCTGAACATGACCAACACGCCGCTGGAGAACCTGGGACAGTATGACGCAGTGGTGATTGTGACGGACCACTCCAGCTATGACTACCGTGCGATTGTGGAGCAGTCGCAGCTGGTGATTGATACGCGCAACGCGACGAAGGGGATCGATTCGCCGAAGATTGTGCGCTGCTAGGACGACGTTGCATCGGAAGAAGGGGCCTGCGGGGATGGCGGAATCAGCTGTCCACTGCGGGCCCTGATTCGTTTGGAGCGAGGAATGGATGGGCTGGTGAAGGCGCGCAGGTGACCCTAGTTTGGAATCACGCCAACTTTCCACAACGAAACACAGACGAAGGCCGCGAAATCGTGTATTGTTCTCCAAGCGTGTATTGTGGTTTGTTGGCTTATGATCCAGTTGCCCTTTACGCTGGCTGAACCGGATGGCTTTTCCCTTTGGGAGCGGTTCACTTTTGCGGCTTTGACCCTGACTTCGGCGGCGCTGTTCTGGCGACGCTTCGGCCCCATTCTCCAGCGGATATTGCACTCCAGGAAAGACGCGGACTTCCGGCTTGCTCCGGTGGGCAGGCGCGTGTGGGAGTTTGTGTGGGAAGTGCTGTGCCAGAGCAAGGTGATTCGCCAGCGGCCTTTGCCGGGACTGGCGCACGCGCTGGTGTTCTGGGGATTCTGCGCCTTTGCGGTGGTAACGCTGAACCACTTTGCCTACGGACTGGGCCTTGGCTTTCTTAGTCCGGACGGCTGGGTGGGACGCTGCTATTTCTACCTGGCGGCGGTCTTTGCGACGGCCTGTGCCGGGGGAATCCTGGGACTGTTTGTAAGGCGGTTTGCGGTGCGCCCACGGTGGCTGGGGGCGAAGCTGTCGTACGAGTCGGGGTTTATTGCGCTGCTGATCTTCGCGCTGATGGCGACGTATCTGGCGGCTTTCTTTGTGGCCGACGGCAGCCCGGCGGCGCGGGCGCTGTGGTGGGCGCATACGCTGACGCTGCTGGTGTTTCTGCCGATTATTCCGCATACCAAGCATCTGCACCTGGTGCTGAGCCCGGCGACGGTGTTTCTGTCGCGGGGCGGATTCAGCCGGATTCCCGCGCTGGCCGGGGATGAGGATTTTGGGCTGGTGGCTGGCACGGACCTGACGCGGCTGGTGAGCCTGCAGGCCTATAGCTGCGTGGAGTGCGGCCGGTGCATGGAACACTGCCCGGCGGCGAATACGGGCAAGGTGCTGAATCCGAAAGAGATTGTACTGGGGCTGCGGGGATATCTGAACGAGTACGGGCCAGCCTCAGCGGAGCCGCTGCTGGGGAAATATAACCGGCAGGAGGCGGTCTTCCAATGCACGACGTGCGGAGCGTGCGAGTTCCAATGCCCGGTGGGGATTGAGCATCTGCCGATTATGGTGGGCCTGCGGCGCGGCGCGGTGAACACGGGAACCTGGGAGGACGAGCACGGGGCGAAGCTGTTTCTGGCGCTGGAGCGCGGCTCGAATGCGCTGGGCATGAGCGCAACGGAGCGCGACAAGTTTATCCAGAAGCAGGAACTGCCGATCTTTGACGGAACGCAGGAGTACTGCCTGTGGCTGGGCTGCATGGGCGGTTATGACCCGAAGGGCCGCGAGATTGTGGCGGATTTTGCGCGGGTGATGCGCTACCTGGGGACGAGTTTCGGTGTGCTGCGCAAGGAGAAGTGCACGGGAGACCCGGTGCGCAGGCTGGGCAACGACCTGCTGTTTGAGCAGCTGGCGCAGGCGAATCTGGAGGCGCTGGCGCAGAACAAGGTGAAGAAGATTGTGTCGATTTGTCCGCACTGCGTGCGCACGATTGCGGAGGACTGGAAGCAGTACGGCACGCCGCCGGAGATTGAGCATCACAGCGAATTTCTGGCGCGGCATCTGAGCCGGCTTCCGCGGGCGGCGGAGAAGGAGACGGTGGTGTATCACGACCCGTGCTACCTGGGGCGCTACCGCGACGTGTTTGAGGAGCCGCGCAAAGTGGTGGCGCAGGCCGGCGAACTGGTGGAGGCACCGCGATCGCATGAGCGGAGCTTCTGCTGCGGAGCGGGCGGCGGGCTGGCATTTCTGGGCGAGGAGCAGGGCGAGCGCGTAAGCCAGGTGCGGGCGGCAGAGCTGGCGGCGACAGGCGCGAAGACGGTGGGCACGGCCTGCCCCTTCTGCAATAGCATGTTTCGGGATGCGCTGGCTGCGGGCGGCGAAGGTGCTCCGCAACTGCTGGACATTGCGCAGTTGACGGCGCGGAATCTGCCTGCGGGCGGAGCTGGTTAGGATCAACGGGAGCTTTCGAATGAAGATTGTTGTCGCAATCAAACAGGTACCGGAACGGGACGCTCCACTGCGCATTGACGCGGCGGGCAAATGGATTGAGGAAGCCGATCTGCAGTGGGCCATGAACGAGTCTGACGCCTACGCGCTGGAGGAGGCTCTGCAACTGAAGGAGAAGCACGGCGGCGAGGTGGTGGTGCTGAGCGCGGGCCCGGAGCGGGTGGGCTCGACGATTCGCGAGGCGCTGGCAAAAGGCGCGGATCGAGGCATCCACGTGGACTGCGACAACCCGGCGCAATGGGATGCGCTGGGCATGGCGCGGCTGCTGGCGGAGGCTATCCGGGGGGAAAGCCCGGACCTGGTGCTGACGGGGTTGCAGTCGGACGACCTGGGACTGGGGCAGACGGGCGTGATTGTGGCAGAGTTGCTGGGGCTGCCGCATGCGTCGCTGATTCTGCATGTGGAGAAGACGGACGCGGGGCTGAAGGTGAAGCGCGAACTGGAGGAGGGCTGGTTCCAGGAGATTGAACTGCCCGTGCCGGCGGTGCTCACGATTCAGTCCGGGGGCAACAAGCTGCGCTATGCGACGCTGATGGGCATCAAACGCGCCAAAACGAAAGAGGTGCGGCGGGTGACAGCGGCGGAGTTGGGTGTTGCGTCCAATGCGGTGGTTGCGTTGGAGCGGATTGCCGTGCCGCAGAAACAGAAGTCAACGCAGATGCTGACCGGCTCGCCCAAGGACGTGGCGGCGACGCTGGTGGAAAAGCTGAAGTTTGAGGTGCGGGTACTATGAGCGGCGTATGGGTGGTGGTGGAAGAGCGGGATGGACGCATGGGCCGCATCAGTTGGGAGGCCGTGGCGACCGGGCAGGAGCTGGGAGCACAACTGGGCGTGCCGGTGTGCGCGGCGCTACCGGGCGCGCAGACGGAGGCGCTGGCCGCGGAACTGGCGGCGAAGGCGCTGAACCGGGTGGTGCGCGTGGAACACGCCCTGCTGGGCGCGTATACGGCGGACGGATTTACGCTGGCGCTGGAGCAACTGCTGCGGGCCGAACAGCCGGAGTTTGTGGTGTTTCCGCATACCTACCAGGTGCGCGACTATGCTCCGGCGCTGGCGGCACGATTTGGGCAGGTGCTGATTGGCGACGTGACCCAGGTGGGAACGGGGCCGGTGTTTACGCGGCAGCTGATGCAGGGACGGCTGAGCGGAACCTACTGCCCGACGGGGAGCGGACCGTGCTTTGTGTCGGTGCAGTCGGGTGCCTTTCGCGCGGACGCGGTGAAGGCGGGCACGGCTGAGGTGACGGTCTTCAGCCCGGTGCTGGAGGCTGGGCAGCTTCGCACGCGGCCGTCGGAGCCGTTCCGCGGCTCGGCGCAGACGGTGGATCTGGGCTCGGCACAGATGATTGTGAGCGTGGGACGCGGCATCAAGGAGGCAGAGAACCTGCCGCTGGTGCAGGAGCTTGCGACGGCGCTGGGCGCGGAGCTGGCGGCTTCGCGGCCCATCTGCGACAATGGCTGGCTGCCGATGGAGCGGCAGGTGGGCAGCTCGGGGCAGACGGTGGCGCCGAAGCTATATGTGGCGGTGGGCATTTCCGGGGCGATTCAGCACCTGGTGGGCATGAAGGGATCGCAATGCGTGGTGGCGATCAACAAGGACGCGGACGCGCCTATTTTCGAGGTGGCGGACTACGGCATTGTAGGCGATCTGTTTGAGGTGGTTCCGGCGCTGACGGAGGCGGTAAAGAACGCACGGCAGTAAGATGACGTTCTTGCGTTGAGGCGTCCAACGGGGAGAGCCGGGAACGAGGAGCTCTGCATGCTGCTTCCTGAGAGTTACCAGGCCGCGCTGTTGCTGATGATCCTGAGCATGCTGTGCTGGGGATCGTGGGCGAACACGCTGAAGCTGTGCCCACGCTACCGGTTCCAGCTCTTCTACTGGGACTATGCGCTGGGGCTGGCTGCCGGGGCGCTGCTGTGGGGCTTGACGGCCGGCAGCCTGGGAGGCACGCCACCGGACTTTGCCAGCGCCATAACGCACGCGCCGATGGCGACGGTGCTGTGGGCGGCGGGCGGCGGCGTGGTGTTCAATGTGGCCAACCTGCTGCTGGTGGCGGCGATTGAGGTG
>JAJYBT010000194.1 GCA_021778875.1 Acidobacteriota bacterium
CATCAAGGCCGTGAACCCTGAGGCGCTCACTCCGTGGAAGGCAGAGAATCTGTGGCAGCTCTACATGGCCACGGCCAACTTCATGGATCGCAGCGTGGACGAGGTCCGATATCACTCCGCCATTGACCCCACGCTACTCAACCGCATCCGCGCCATGGTGCCCGCCAACCAGTACAACCCGCTGAAGCAGTTCCTCGAAGGCCTGCCACAGCGCTACCTGCAGACCCGCCTCCCTGAGCACATCCGCAACCACTTCCAGCTCGCCACCAACCTCGACAAAGACTCCGTGCAGCTTGACCTGCGCCCCCATCGCCAACTCTTTGACCTTACCGTCATCGCCCGCGACCGCAGCCGCCTCTTTGCCGACGTGGCCGGGGCACTCGCCGCCTGGGGCATGAACATCGTCAAGGCCGGAGCTTTCTCAAACGACGCGGGCATCGTGGTGGATAGCTTTCAGTTCACTGACACCTTCCGCACTATCGAGCTGAACCCCAGCGAGAAGGACCGCTTCCTCGCCAACCTGCACGATGTGGTCGCGCAGAAGATTCCCGTCGAGCAACTCCTCGACGCGCGCCGCCACATGAACAACCCCGGCAACTCCAAGGTCGAGGTGGCCACGCGCCTGCAGTTTGACACGGAGTCCTCCACCCACTCGACGATCCTCCAGGTGGTGGCCCAGGACGTGCCGGGCCTGCTGCGCACCATTGCCCTCACGCTCAACCAGCACCAGTGCAACATCGAGGTCGCGCTCATTGACACCGAAGGCGAAACCGCCATCGACGTGTTTTATCTCACGAGGCAGGGCCAGAAACTCACGCCCGAAATGCAGCAGACGCTCGCCGCCGACCTCACCGCCGCGCTCGACGCCATGCGCGCCCCCGCCAGCGCGTAACCCGGCCCGGCAAGCGCCCCGTTCATCGCGATAAAGCCGCGATGAGCGGGGCACACCTCTCGACACCTTGATGCATATACTGAAGTCCGAGAGTGGGCCACCTGCCGCTCGCAGCGAATAAAATGCTTTTATGCCCGCACTGATTGACGCAATCGACATCAAGCGCAAGATGTACTTCGAGTTTGAGAACGCTCCCTATTACTGCCTCGACGTTGAGGTCTCCACGCCCACCGCGCGCGGCGGCCAGACGCTGGTGCGCCTGAAGATGCGCAACCTGCTGACCCGCGCCGTCTTCGACAAGACCTTCAAGGCCAGCGACAAGTTCAAGGAGCCGGATCTGGAGACGGTCGAGGCTTCGTATCTCTACTCGGACAACGACGGCTCGCACTTCATGGACCAGGAAAGCTATGAGACCATCACGCTGGCCGGCGACAAGCTCGGCGACGCGCTGGAGTTCCTGCTCGAGGGCGTCATCATCAAGGTGGACAAATTCAACGGCAATCCCATCGGACTGCAACTGCCCGAAAAGGTCGAGCTGGCAGTCGCGTACACAGAGCCCGGCGTTCGTGGCAACACCGCCAGCGGCGCTGTGACAAAGCACGCCAAGCTCGAAACTGGCCTTGAAATCCGCGTCCCCTTCTTTGTCGAGGTGGGCGACAAGGTGAAGGTCTACACCGAGACGCGCGAGTTTGCCGGACGCGCATAACCCGACGCCGAGGCAGCCGTGCTTGTGCGCCACGCCACCTTCATTTCAAGTAGGCCCGCACCAGGTCGATCAGATCTTCGGCCAGCTCCGGAGCAATCCTCTCCTTGGCCCCGTCGGTCAGGTGGAAGCGAATGTGCGTCTCCATCACCTCGCCCATCAGGCTGTTGACACCGCCGCGCACCGCCGCCAGCAGCATGAGCTGGCCGCCGCAGTCCTCATCGGCAGTCACCAGCCGTTCCACGGCATCCAACTGGCCGCGCAATCGGCGCACGCGCTGCACCAGCTTCAGCTTCTCCCGTTCCTGAATAGACATGCAGAGCCTCCCGTTGACAATACCCACCCAGGGTATAGTACAAACCCTATGGGGGTATACTAGGATTTATTCTACCCCGCCCTGCATCCTGACCTTACGCAGCCTGAAAGTCATCCTATGTTCCTCCTCTGCAATCGACGCTTTCTTCCTCTTTTTATACTTCTCGGCCTCACACTCTTCGCGGCCCACGGGGCGGCCTGCGCGCAGACGCCAGCCGCGCCTATCGTCACCATGGCTCCGCACGCCGGTGACAGCCGCTACTGGGTCTCCGGCCAGGCGAACGTCATCTATCAGGGCCGTCTGCCCTTCCACTCCGCGTATCAGGGACCGAACAGCTTTCGCAACTCGGCCGAATACAAGACGTCGATGGTCGGCACGCTCTACACGGTGCTGCGACCCACGCGCTCTGTCCGTTACAACACGGACCTGATTCTCGATTTCGAGAGCGCTGGCGGGCGCGGGCTGAGCCAGGCGCTCGGATTGGCCGGGTTCACAAATCTGGACGTGGTGCGCAACCCAAACCTTGGCTCTGCGCCCTACCTTGCGCGCTATCAGATTCATCAGGTCATCGGCCTGACTGCGAAGACCATGGAGCAAACACCGGGCCCTTTTGCGCTGGCCTCGAATGTGCCCGAGCGCCGCGTGGAGCTGCGGATCGGCAAGATGACGCTGCCGGATTTTTTTGATGTGAACGCCATCGGCTCCGACAGCCATTTGCAGTTCATGAACTGGACGGTGGACAACAACGGCGCCTGGGACTACGCGGCGGACACGCGCGGCTACACCGTGGGCGGCATGGCCGAGTATGACGACCGCGCATGGAGCCTTCGCTACGGTCTCTTCGCCATGCCTGTTGTGGCCAATGGCATCGACATGGACTGGGCCCTGAGCCGCGCCCATGCGCAGAACGGCGAGTTCGAACTCCGCCACAGCCTTGTTCCAAAACGCCGTGGGACAACACGCCTGCTGTTCTATGCCAATCGCGCCCACATGGGCAGCTATCGCGAGGCAGTGCGGGCCTATCTGGCGGGCGTCGATGCAACGCCCACCATCACGCGCCATGAGCATTTCGGCGCGCTCAAATATGGCTTTGGCTACAACACCGAGCAGGATCTGACGGCGCAACTGCGCGTCTTTGGCCGCTTCGGTTGGAACGAAGGCCAGCACGAGTCCTTTGCCTACACTGAGGTGGATCAGACCGTGGAGGCCGGCGGCGACTACGCGGAAACCCGCTGGCGCCGACCCAACGACAAGCTCGGGCTCGCCGTTGTGTCCAACGCCATCAAGCGCGACCATCAGAATTATCTGCGCCTTGGCGGGCTGGGCTTTCTGCTGGGCGACGGCAACCTGCGCTACGGGCGCGAAAACATCGTGGAGGGCTACTACAACTGGCATGCCTGGCGGGGCTTGTACTATGCGCTCGATGTGCAGCACATCGCGAACCCCGGCTACAATCGCGATCGCGGCCCGGCGTGGGTGGGCTCGGTGCGCGCGCATGTGGACTTCTAGTGGGACATGCGCTTCGCGGCGCTCGCGCGCACTTCAGCCCAAACGGGTGAAGGTTACAATGAGGCATCTTTTCCGACGAGCAGGAACAGCATGACTACCAGCACGAATCCGTGTGTTCTCGTCTACGACGTTGGGGGAAGCCACGTTTCGGCGGCAGTGTGCCAGGCAGGCGATTATCGGATCGGCCCCGTTGCAAGAGCGAACCACCCTGCGCAGCAGACCAGCGAAGCCTTTCTTGACGTTCTTGCCGGACTGGCCACGCAGGTCACCGGAGGCGCGGGAAATGTGCTGGGCGCGTCCGTGGCCATGCCGGGCCCGTTTGACTATGCAGCGGGCTTGAGCTGGATGAAGCACAAGCTGCCTTACCTCTACGGCTTTGATCTGCGCAGGGCGCTGGCAGATCGCTTTGGGTGGCAGCCGGGCCAGGTACGCTTTCTCAACGATGCCGCAGCCTTCCTGCTGGGCGAGGTTGGCGCTGGCGCGGCGCGCGGCGTGCACCGCGCCGTGGGCATCACGCTGGGCACCGGCATTGGATCGGCCTTTGCGGTGGATGGCCGCGTGGTGACCGAAGGCGCCGGCGTGCCGCCGGGAGGCGAAATCTGGAATGTGCCCTATGAAGGCGGCATCGTCGAAGATCTTTTCTCCAGCAAGGCCATCCGCGCGAGCTACGAGCATCTGACTGGGCAGCAGAAAGAAGTGGCCGCCATCGCCAAAGCCGCAGCAACAGATCCCGCTGCCGCCGAAGTGTTTGCGGAGTTTGGCCGCCGCCTGGGCCGCGCCCTGAAGAGCCTGCTCTTGCCGTTTGCACCCGGCGTGGTGGTGCTTGGCGGAGGCGTCTCGCGCTCGGCGGCGCTGTTTCTGCCTTTCGCCCAGGAGCAGTTGGAAGGCCTGAACCTGCAACTGCGCGTTTCCGCGCTCGGCGACAGCGCCCCGCTGGTTGGCGCGGGGGTTGCGTGGTTTGCGGACCCGATGGATCCAGCGGAGACGCGCACTGCTGAAACACGATAAAGAAAATTCGAAAAAGCGCGCCTGCCTGGCAAGTGCGCTTTTAGCGTGAGTTCGGTTGAATGCCGGCTTATTTACTACCGTCGGCTGGCGGCTGCGACTGTGTTTGCGGCGACGCCGGCAGGGTGTAAATCACCTCGCCGGGGCGGGCATAGTGCAACTGCTCGCGCGCTTCGTGCTCGATGGCGTCGGGGTCGGACTTGAGCTTGTCGATGTGATGGCGCAGGCGATCGTTTTCCTGCTGCAGGTCCTGTATCTCCTGGCGCAGGCGCTTGTCCTGCGCGCGCTGGCGCTGCCAGGACGACAGGCCATGCTTGCCGTTGACCACGCCCCAGCCCAGCAGCAGCGTTAGCGCCACGGCCACCAGGGTGCCCGCCGGACGCCAGGCATGCTGCGCCCAGTCAACCGCGCGGATGTGCAAAGGCGCTGCCGCCGCAGGTGCGGCGTCGCTCACGGTTTGCGGCTTCTCTTCCAGCATCGAACCCCAATTCTGCAATTACGACAGGACAAACTTCTCCGCAGCCGCGCTGAGAGCGACCATATCCTGCTCACTGCGCGCCTCAGTGTAAGCCCGCACCACCGGCTCAGTGCCGGAGAGGCGATAGCACACCCACGAGCCATCCTCGAGGACGAGCTTGAGCCCGTCTGTGCGCACCACGCTGGACACCTTGCGCCCGCTCAGCTCGGCGGGATCGGCCTTCAACTTCTGAGTGAACGCGGCCTTGCGCTCCGGGGTCAAGCGGAAGTTCTCGCGAACAGGGTAGAAGGAACCAACCTTGGCAAACAATTCCCTTAATTGGACGCCGAGGCTCTTGCCGCGGACGGCCACCATCTCCGCCACCAGCAGGCCAGCAATGACGCCATCCTTCTCCGGCACGTGTCCGCGAATGGTCAGCCCGGCCGACTCTTCGCCGCCAATGGCGATCTTGTCGGCAATTATCAGCTCGCCGATGTACTTGAAACCCACGGGCGTCTCATAGAGCGGCACCTTGTGATGCTCGGCCAGCGCGTTGATCAGGTTGGTGGTGGCAACGCTCTTGGCCACGCCGTTCTTCCAGCCGCGCGTCTCCACCAGATAGTCGAAGAGCAGGGCGATGATGTAGTTGGGCTGGATGAAGGCGCCGTCCTCGTCCACAATGCCAAAGCGATCCGCGTCGCCGTCGGTGGCGATGCCGATCTGCGCGCCGACCTCCTTCATCTTCGCCCTGGCGTCGCCCAGAAGGTGGTCGTCGGGTTCGGGCGCATGGCCGCCGAAGAGCACGTCGCGGTAGTCGTGGACCGCCTCGACGTTGACCCCGGCATCGCGCAGCAGGTCGGTGGAGTAACTGCGTCCCGCGCCCCAGAAGGGGTCGTAGACCACCTTGATGCCGGACCTGGCGATGGCCTTCAGGTCCACCAGTTCGGCCAGCCGCTTGAGGAAGGCGGGCTTGACGTCGGCGGTTTCGAACTTATCCGCGAAGGGACTGGGAATGCCGCCGCCGGAGCTGAGCGTTTCAACCGCCGCCTCTATCTGCTTTGTCACCTCGGGCAGGGCGGGCGCACCGTCATGCGTGGAGAACTTGATGCCGTTGTACTCCGGCGGAT
>JAJYBT010000195.1 GCA_021778875.1 Acidobacteriota bacterium
TCACCCGGCCGCAGTTCTCGCAATACTCTTCCGTATCGCCGGCCTCCTGCGCCTCGGGCGTATTCAGGTCCGGCTTGGCGGCAATGTTCTCCTTGGTGAACGTGCAGCTCGTCGGGTCCTTCTTGTTGTACGCCGAGCACGAGAAGAAGCTGCCAAACTTGCCCCACTTCAGCAGCAGCGGAGAGCCGCACACGTCGCACTTCTCGTCCGTCAGATGCTCCATCCGCTTGATGTCTTCCATGTTCTTGCTGGCATCCTTGAGCTCGTCCTCAAAGTAGTCGTAGAAGCCACTCAGCAGATCGGTCCACTTCTCCTTGCCTTCTTCGATGTCGTCCAGCTCTTCTTCCAGCTTCGCCGTGTACTTGGTATCGAAGATGTACCCAAAGTTCTTCACCAGCAGCTCGCAGACCACCACGCCGATCTCGGTCGGATAGAACCGTCCGCGCGACCCGCCGTGCTTCACCACGTACTCGCGATCCTGAATCGTATTGATGATCGACGCATACGTGGATGGCCGCCCTATGCCCCGCTCTTCCAGCTCCTTCACCAGCGACGCTTCGTTGTATCGCGGCGGTGGCTCGGTAAAGTGCTGCTCCGGCACAATCTGTTCCGGCTCCAGCGTCTTCACGCCGTCCAGGCTGGGCAGGCGGTTCGAGGTCTCGTCCTCGTCGCCCTTCTTCTCCTCCGACATCTCATAGACCTTCAGGAAGCCGTCAAATCGCAGCACCGATCCGCTGGCACGAAAGTCATACGTCTTGCCCGTCTTTGCGGAAGCGGCGGCAATGCTGGCCGTCGTAATGTCATACACCGCCGGAACCATCTGCGAGGCCACAAACCGCTTCCAGATCAGCGTGTAGAGCTTCAACTGCTCGTCGCTCAGGTAGCGCGCAATCGACTCCGGCGTGCGCGTGGCATCCGTCGGCCGTATCGCCTCGTGCGCGTCCTGCGCATCCTTCTTGCCCCGGAACTCGTTCGGCTTGTCCGGCAGATACTTCGAGCCCAGCGTCTTCTCAATCCACTCGCGCGCCGCCACCTTGGCCTCCGGCGCCACGCGCGGCGAATCGGTACGCATATACGTAATCAGGCCCGTCGTGCCCTCCGGTCCCAGGTCCACGCCCTCATACAGCCGCTGCGCCACGCCCATCGTGCGGCGAACGTTAAAGCCCAGCTTGTTCGCGGCATCGCGCTGCAACTGGCTGGTGATGAACGGCGGCAGCGGACGTCGCTGCTGCTCGCGCGCCTGCACCGCGGTCAGCGACCACCGCGCCTTCTCCAGCGCGGCCATCACCTCGTCCATCGACGCCTTATCTGCCAGCGCATTGTTCAGGTACTGCGGCTTGCCGTCCTTGTCCTGCCCGTTCGGCACGCGCAGCGCCTCGCCGCCGATGCCCACCAGCCGCGCCTTGAAGCTCTTGTCCGCCTGCTTCTCCGGATGCAGTTGCGCTTCCAGCGTCCAGTACTCCACCGGGTTGAAGGCGCGAATCTCGCGCTCACGTTCCACAATCAGGCGCACCGCCACCGTCTGCACGCGTCCCGCTGACAGTCCCCGCCGCACCTTGTCCCACAGCAGCGGAGAGATCTGGTAGCCCACCAGACGGTCCAGCACGCGCCGCGTCTGCTGCGCATCCACCAGGTTCTTGTCCACGTCCCGCGCATGCTGGAAGGCCTCCTGCACGGCCTTCTTCGTAATCTCGTTGAACGTGATGCGATGAATCTTCTTTCTCTCTTTGGCGTTCCCGCCCAGCTGCAGAGCCAGGTGATACGCAATCGCTTCGCCTTCGCGATCCGGGTCAGGCGCCAGATAAATCTCGTCCGCCTTTGCCGCGGCCTTCTTCAACTGCTCAACGACCTTTTCCTTGCCGGGCGAAACAATCAGCTCCGGCACAAACGTCCGCTTCTTCAGCTCCACGCCAATGTCGTTCTTGGGCAGGTCCATGATGTGTCCAATGGACGCACGAACCTCAAATCCCTTGCCAAGATACTTCTCGATCGTCTTTGCCTTGGCCGGCGACTCGACAATCACCAGTGCTTTACTCATTGCCATCCTTAATTACCAAAAACCACTTCACTGTGTTCGTGCTGTTGGACTCGAACACCCTCATTCCGTCTCACCGGCGCGCCGTCTAAATTGCCTCTGCGCCGTCGATGCGCTCTCCTCCTCGAGAAAAACGAGCTACGAAAGTTGCAAACTAACACGGCAGACGGCTTGGTTTCCACTCGCAAACAAATTTTTTCCGGGCACCGCGTTCCGGAAACCACCAATTCTGTTGCCTTTTTCGCTGCTTGGGACTTGTGTAAAAAAATGCCTGCCGCCAACGCGCGCTGCCGGCCGCCAACCTCACAGGGTGCGCACATAGTTCTTGCCCGGCAACTGCCGCACGCGCCCCGCAATCTCCAGCTCAAACAGCGCCGTAAACACTTCCGAGGACGTCAGTTGCGTCTCCATCCGCTCCAGAATCTCGTCCATCTGCAGGGACTCGTCGCTGCGCAGCACCTCCAGCACCAGCGCCTCTTCAGGTCGCAATGCCGGGTCCGGCAACAAAGATGCTCCGGCTGCCGGTTTGGATTCAAACCCGTTCTCCGCCTCCAGCTCCAGCCGCACCTGCGAGGACAGCTCTTCCCACACGTCCTCCCACGTCGCCACCAGCTTCGCGCCCTGCTTAATCAGCGTGTTAGGCGTCCACGAGCTCTTGTTCGTCACGTTCCCCGGCACGGCAAACAGGTCGCGGTTCTGCTCCTCCGCGCAGCGTGCGGTCACGCGCGTCCCGGAGTTCTCGCTGGCCTCCACCACCAGCACCCCCACGCTCACCCCGCTCAAAATCCGGTTCCTGCGCGGAAAATTCTGCGGCGCGGGAAACGTCCCCACCGGCAACTCGCTCACAATCGCCCCGCCCGCCGCCAGAATCTCTTCGGCCAGCTTCTTGTTTTCTTTGGGATAGATCACGTCGATCCCCGTGCCCCACACGGCCACCGTGGGCATCCGCGCCGCCAGCGCGCCCTTGTGCGCACAGGTGTCAATGCCGCGCGCCATGCCGCTCACCACCAGCATGCGCCGCGCCGCCAGGTCCCGCGCCAGCATCTCGGCCACGCCGGAGCCATACGGCGAAGGATGCCGCGTGCCCACAATCGCAATCGACGGCCGCGCCAGCAGTTGTGCATTGCCTCGCACCCACAGCACCGGCGGCGGATCATATATCTCGCGCAGCCGCTCCGGATACTCCGGGCTGCTCAGGCTCACGATCCTCGCGCCGAGCGCGGTCGTCCTGGCCCATTCCTCCTCGGCCACCTGGCGCGCCTTGCCGTCAAACACATACTGCGCCACGTGCGCCGGAAACCGCATCGCCTCCAGCTCGGTCAACGACATGCGGAAGATCTCGCGCGGCGCGCTCCACTCCCGGCTGGCCTCCAGAATGCGCCTCGGACCCAGTCCCGGCGCCATCGCCAGGGCCAGCCACGCCAGACTGTCTTCCTCCGGGCGCGCAGCGGCCGCGCCAGCCTTTTCCTCGGGCAAACTTGTCATCTTCTGCGTCCGGCAAGCGCTCTCCAGCGCACCGGCATCATCCTTCACAACATCTTTGCGCTGCGTTCGCGGGTAATTGCGCTCACCTTAACCGTACCTGCCCGGGAAGTCAAGCAACCCCGCCCCGCGCGAATCCTCTCCGCCCCGGCGTTACTCTAATAAAGAGTGAG
The DNA here is from genome assembly GCA_021778875.1 of Acidobacteriota bacterium. The sequence continues at coordinate 3,691 of JAJYBT010000195.1, forward strand.
CTTCTTATCCGATTCCCGTCTGCGTATCGCCGCCATTCGTTTTCTCAATCCCGCACCGCTGATGTGGGACTTTGATCATCCGCCGCTCAACGCCGAGCTGGCCTCACGCTATCAAATCGACTGGATGCTCCCCTCCGAGTGCGCCGACCGCCTCGTCGCCGGCACGGCCGACATAGGCCTCGTCCCCATCGCCACGCTGGCCGGCAACCCCGCCCTGCGCGTCCTGCCCGGCTGCACCATCGCGTCCAAAGGCCGCGTCCGCTCGCTCCTGCTGGTGCGTCGCGCCAGCCAGCCGCTCAAGGCCGTGCGCAGCGTTGCGGCCGACACCGCCAGCCGCACCACCGTCACCTACGCGCGCCTGCTCTTCCACCTGTGGGGCAACCCCGACGTTCCCTTCCTGCCCATGGCCGCCGACCTCGACGCCATGCTCGACCGCGCCGACGCCGCCATCGTCATCGGCGATCCCGCCCTGCTCGCCATGGAGGAACGCTCCAATCGAGAAGAGCGCACCGGCGAATCGCTCGTCTATCACGACCTTGCTGAGGAGTGGCGCAAACACACCGGCCTCCCCTTCGTCTCCGCCGTCTGGGCCGCGGCGCCCGCCTGCCCCATCGACGAGTCCGTCATCCGGGACTTTCTGCTCTCCCGCGACCACGGCCTGCAGAATCTGGAGCCGCTCGTGGCCGAGTGGTCCGCGCGCCTTCCCATTCCGGAAGAGACCATCCGCACCTACCTCTCCAGCAACATCCACTACATCCTCGACGACGAGTGCGTCGAAGGCATCCGCGGCTTCTTCCGCAAGGCCGCGCGCGCCGGCATCCTGCCCAGGTATGAGTTCTCGCTTCCCGAGCAAGCCGCCACCACGGCCCAAACCCGCTAGCGCTCTCCGCGCTTGCACGCAAGCAAAAAGGCCGCTCCATCTCTGGAACGGCCCAGGCAGTTTTCTTGCAAACTAGCTGACTAGCTGTCTTGTAACGCGCCGACTCGCTGACTTGCTGTCTTGCCGACCCGCTGCCTTGCTAAATCTCCCACCGCAGCAATGCAGCGCCCACCGTAAAGCCCGCGCCCACAGCGGCCAGCAGCACCAGGTCGCCCTTCTTCAGCTTGCCCTCTTCAATCGCGGTCTCCATCGCCAGCGGAATCGTCCCCGCCGAGGTGTTGCCGTACTTGTCGATATTGATAATCACGCGCTCCGGGTCCATTCCCAGCCGGTCCGCCGTGGCCGTGATAATGCGCTTGTTCGCCTGGTGCGGAATAAAGCAGCCCAGGTCGGAGCCGGTCACGCCGTTCCGCTCCAGCACCTTCGCAGTGGCCTCGGCCATCTTGCGCACGGCAAACTTGTACACCGCCTGCCCATCCTGGAAGATGTAGTGCATCTTCTTGTCCACCGTCTCGTGGCTTGACGGGTTCAGGCTTCCGCCGCCCTTCAGGTTCAGCGCCGCTGCGCCAGAGCCGTCAATCTCGTGCACAAAGTCGATAAAGCCAATCTCGCCCTCGGCTGCGGGCTCCAGCAGCACCGCGCCCGCGCCGTCGCCAAACAGCACGCAGGTCGAGCGGTCCGTGTAGTCCGTCATGCGCGTATTGGCGTCCGCACCGCACACCAGCACCTTGCTGTGCGCGCCGCTCTCCACCAGCTTCACGCCCGCCTGCAGCGCAAACACAAACCCCGAGCAGCCGGCCGAGACATCAAAGCCCCACGCGCCCTTCGCGCCAATCTTGTCCTGCACCAGGCACGCCGTCGAGGGGAACATCATGTCCGGCGTCACCGTGCCCACAATGATCACTTCCACTTCGCTCGGCTGAATGCCCCGTGCCGCCAGGCACTTCTTCGCGGCCTCCACGCACATGTCGCTTGTGCCCTTGCCCTTGGCCAGCATGTGCCGCTCGCGGATGCCCGTCCGCTCCAGGATCCACTGGTCGGTCGTCTCCACTATCTTTTCCAGGTCTTGATTCGTCAGAACTTGCGGAGGAACGTAGGTCCCGAGCGCCGTAATCTTGGCGCGCCGGCCCACCACAGGACGCACGGTGAGGCTCAATGCTTTTCTCCTTGCGGCGCGAACAACGGCGGGGGTACCCGGTCTGCCGCTCCACTCAAAAAAACCTTGCCACGGCTGCACCGCAGCCCTCGGCAAAAAAACAACCAGCACGGCTCTTTCGCCGCGCCGGCAGTCGGCTCACAAAGCGCTTGCAGCGCCCAAAAAAGTACCGGGTGACCTACTGCGCCCGTACTAGCCCGTTACCGTTGCTTCCTTCCGGACCTGGCGGGGTTGGCGGGATTACGTCGCGTAGGACCCGGCACTGATTGATTTTAACACT
>JAJYBT010000196.1 GCA_021778875.1 Acidobacteriota bacterium
CACCCTGTCCTGCGGACAAGGGTGGGGCAACCGCTGACGGGGCTGGGGTCGGGTTGTGGTCTCCCACTCATGCCGCAAAGGGCGCGCCATGAATGGGGGCACCCTGGATCTTGGTAACTGCAGGCGTTTGTAATCCCAGGTCTCAAAGGTGAGACCTGGGGCACCTGTGATCTTTCAAGAGGTTGTCCATTCGATTTGGACCGGAGAAGCTGGTTGTGACGAGCAATCAGTTGCTTCGGAGGATCGAATGGACATTCATAAGAATGCCCGACTGAGCTATCGCAGTCGAGAGGCATTGGCGCGATTGGTTGTGGAGCAGGGGGTGACGCGGAAAGCGGCGGCGGTGGCTTTCCGTGTGAGCGTGAAGACGGCGGGCAAGTGGGTGGTGCGTTTTCAGCTTGGCGGGGTGGAGGGTCTTTTGGACCGCAGCTCGCGTCCACATTGCTCGCCGCGGCGGACATGTTCTTCCTTATCAGAAAAGGTTGTTGCCCTTCGGCGGGGCCACGTTCCCGGCTACGAGATTGCGCGGCAGACGGGGTTGAGCGCGGCCACGGTGAGCCGCATCCTGCACCGGGCGCGGCTGAGCCGGTGGCGCGATCTGTTTCCTCGGCCCCCGGTGGTGCGCTATGAGCATCCGCGGCCCGGCGACATGGTGCACCTGGACATCAAGGGCATGACGCGCTTTTCTGACGTGAGCCTGCGCGGCGATGGCCGGCTGCGCGGCAGCAGGCAGCATCCCGGCTTCCTGGCCCTGCATGTGGCCGTGGACGACCACTCGCGCATGGCCTTTACCCAGATGCTGGCTGACCAGAAGGCCGAGACCACCATCAGCTTTTTGAAGGTCGCGGTGGACTTCTTCGCCACCCATGGCATAGGCGTGCGCACCCTGCTGACCGACAACGGCTCCAGCTACCGCTCGCAGAGCTTCCGAAACGCCTGCCAGACGATGAACATCAAACACCACCGCACGCGGCCCTACACGCCAAGAACCAACGGCAAGGCCGAGCGCTTCATCCAGACCGCGCTCAGAGAATGGGCCTATGCAAAACACTGGGACAACTCCGAGCAGAGAGACGCACACCTCAAGCCTTGGACTGACCACTACAACCACGAAAGACCCCATGGTAGCCTCAACCAAAGGCCGCCCATCAGCAGATCCGTCCCCCACACCATCGATGGAACAACCTCTTGACCGTCTACAGGCACCCGGCACCCGGCACCCGGCACAGGATGACGTGGGGTGGGGCGGTGGGCGTTTGATGGGCGGGTTACACTGGTCAGAACCATGGTTTTTGTTCTCGATAACTACGACTCCTTTACGTACAACCTTGTCCAGTACCTGGGCGAACTGGGCGCGGAGGTTGTGGTGCGCCGGAACGACGAGCTGACGGTGGAGGAGGTGGAGGCTCTGAAGCCGGAGCGGATTCTGCTGTCTCCGGGGCCGTGTACGCCGCACGAGGCGGGCATCCTGGTTCCTCTGATCCGGCACATGGCGGGCAAGGCGCCGATTCTGGGGGTTTGCCTGGGGCACCAGGCGATTGGCGAGGCGTTTGGCGGGCAGGTGGTGCGGGCGCGGCATCTGATGCACGGGAAGACGAGCCCGGTGACGCACGACGGCAAGGGGATCTTTGCCGGATTGCCGAACCCGCTGACGTGCACGCGATACCACTCGCTGATTGTGGCGGAGGAGACGCTGCCCAAGGAACTGGTGGTGACGGCGCGGACGCAGGAAGAGGACGGCTCCGTGATTATGGGTCTGCGGCATCGCACGCTGCCGATTGAGGGTGTGCAGTTCCACCCGGAGAGCGTGTTGACCGAGGGCGGACACCAGATGATCCGCAACTTTCTGGACATGTAGGCTCATGCAGGAACTGCCGCGAATCGAATTGCACGGGCACGGCCGGTACGCACGGCGCGCAGGCGCGTGGGCGGCAGTGGCGCTGGCCGCTCCGCTGATGGCGCAGACGGGCGCGATGACGACGGGTGCGACGGCAGCAGGCGTGACGGCGATGGGGCCGATTGCGATTGTTCCGCTGGACAGCCACAACCCGGGCAGCGCCGCGACGGTGACGGGCGCGCTGGAAGTGACGGCGGGCAAGGCAATTATCGCGGGCAGCGGCACGGTGACGGCGGGCGCGACGACGGCCGAGGTGTTGCTACCGCACCGTGGAACGCTGCGGGTGTGCGCCTCAACGACGGTGAAGCTGGCGGCGGATGCAGGCGTGCCTGCGGGGGAGACTCCGGGGCTGATGATGGCGCTGGACCACGGGGCGGTGGAGGCGAGCTTTGCCACGGGCCGGAACTCCGACATTGTGATGACGCCGGATTTTCGCATTCTGATCAGCGGGCCGGGCTCGGCCGACGTGAAGGTGCGGCTGGGACAGAATGGCGATACCTGCGTGGATAACGCCGGAGCGGGCGCGCCGTATGTGCTGGTGACGAGCGTGTTTGACAGCGGCGACTACCGGGTGCAGCCGGGGCAGCGGGTGATGTTCCAGCACGGCAGCGTGCGCGAGGTGGTGGACCAGGAGAAGGAGCCGTGCGGATGTCCGGCGGAGACGCATCCGGGTACGAATGAGTTTCCGCTGGCGCAGAGCGCGGGGCTGGCTCCGATGGCGAAACCCAAGCCGAGCCCGGCGCACGCAGCGGGAGAGAAGGCGCAGGGGACGGAGCCGCTGGTGTTTCAGAGCGGGACGCATGCGGCAGAGGCGCCGGCCGAGGTTGCCGCCGCGCAGCCTGAGCCGAAGGCGGTGTCTCCGACGAAGCCGGCGAAGGCGAAGCCCGCAGCGAAGAAGAAGTCCGGCTTCTTCCGGCGCATTGGGCGATTCTTCCGGCGCGTGTTTGGCGCGGAGTCCTGAGGGGGCGGGCTATAGCTCGCGTGCCCGCTCGATGGCGCGTATGACGGCCTGGGCCTTGTTGATGCACTCCTGATGCTCGGATGCGGGAACGGAGTCGGCCACGATGCCGGCGCCGGACTGGACGTATCCCATGCCGTTTTTGACGAGCAGCGAGCGGATGGCGATGCAGGAGTCGAGGTTGCCGGAGAAGTCGGCGTAGAGAACCGCGCCGCCGTAGGCGCCGCGGCGGGCGGGTTCGAGCTCTTCGATGATCTCCATGGCGCGGACCTTTGGCGCACCGCTGAGGGTGCCGGCGGGGAAGCGGGCGCGAAGGGCATCGACGGCAGTGAGCTCGGGCTTGAGTGTGCCCTCAATGGCGCTGACGATGTGCATGACGTGGCTGTAGCGCTCAACGAACATGAGGCGATCAACCTTGACGGAGCCGAACTGGCTGACGCGACCGACATCGTTGCGGCCCAGGTCAACGAGCATGACGTGCTCGGCGCGCTCTTTTTGATCGTGAAGCATTTCTTTTTCGAGGGCGATGTCCTCGGCCTCGGTGGCTCCGCGGGGGCGGGTGCCGGCGATGGGGCGGTACTCGACTTTGCTGTCGTGGACGCGCACGAGCAGCTCGGGCGAGGAGCCGGCGAGCTCGATGGCAGCGTGCTTCTTTTTGCCGGGTGACTTTTTGCCGGTGGAGGCGCCGAGGGGACCATCGGGCGTGAAGCGCAGGAAATACATGTAGGGGCTGGGGTTGACGGTGCGGAGGGCGCGGTAGATCTGGAAGGTGTCCGCCTTGGTTTCCACGTCGAAGCGCTGCGAGAGGACGGTCTGGAAGACGTCTCCGGCGGCGATGTACTCGCGGGTGCGCTCGACGGCGGCGAGGAAGTCGCGCTTGCGGGTGCGGGAGGAGACTTTGAGCTTGCCGGTCTGCTTGACTTTGGGCAGCCTGGGCAGCGGGCGGGTGAGGCGCTTCTCCAGCCGGGCCAGGCGCTTGATTGCGTCGGAGTAGGCCGCGTCGGGAGAGCCGAGTGTGAGGTCGGCGGTGACGATGAGCCAGATCTGCTTGCGGACATGATCGAAGGCCAGCACCTCGTCGAAGAAGAGCAGGCAGGCGTCGGGGACGCCTAGCTCGTCCTTGGCGTGCTGGGGCAGGTGCTCGATCTGGCGTACGGCGTCATAGGCGAAGAAGCCGACGGCACCGGCGGTGAAGGGCGGCAGGCCGGGAATGCGGGCGGGGGTGTGTCCGTCGAGCGCCTGATGCAGCACCCGGAAGACGTCGCCCTCGATGCGGGTGGTGCGCTTGCCTTCGGTAATGGCGATCTGGCGGCCGCGCGCAACGATGCGCTTGTAGGGGTTGAGGCCGATGAAGGTGTAGCGGCCAACCTGCTCGCCACCCTCGACGGATTCCAGCAGAAAGCACTCCGGCTGTTCCCAGGCCGCGCGCAGGAAGGCCGAGACGGGGGTTTCGAGGTCGGCGGTGAGCGTGTGGTAGACGGGGACAAGGGTGTGCTCCCGGGCTAGGGCCAGGAACTCTTTGCGGCTGGGCTGGATGAGCTGAGCAGAGGGTTTCACAGGCTCAAGTGTAATTGTTTGCCGGGCGACGCGGGCAGGCGGGATGACCGGCGCGGGCGAGCCGGGCGGAGATGGAGGAGTTCCCAGGCTGGTTCCGGGAGGCTTGACGAGGGTCAGCAACAAGCCTAGACTCACATGGGTTTGGGCACATTGGGGTGCAGTCGGGTGCCCAACAGTCCGGCCGCGATGAGGAAAAGACGAGGCCGGAAGCGGAGTAGCCCCGGTGAGCCGGGGAGCTTTCTGCTGCGTCTATTGCTGGGGTGGGGCAGTCCCGAGGACGCCATCCCTGAGCGGCAGGGAAGAGAATTGGAGAGATTTATGCCATCGATTACCCCGAACGTGACGCTGGACCAGGAAATCAATCCCTGGGAGGCACAGAGCGCGCGGTTCGACTTTGCAGCACGCAAGCTCAACCTGGATGAAGGCTTGTGGAAGCTGCTGCGAACGCCCGCGCGCGAGATTATCGTTCATTTTCCTGTGACCCTCGACAACGGCCAGATCGAGATCTTTACCGGCTTTCGGGTCCAGCACAACATTGCGCGAGGGCCGGGCAAGGGCGGCATTCGCTACTCGCCCGAGGTGACTCTGGACGAGGTGCGCGCGCTGGCCAGCTGGATGACGTGGAAGTGCGCGGTGGTGAACATCCCCTTTGGCGGAGCGAAGGGCGGCGTGATCTGCGATCCGCGGTCGCTGAGCCAGGGCGAGCTGGAGCGCATTACGCGGCGCTACACCTCAGAGATCATAGACTTCATCGGGCCGGAGAAGGACGTGCCCGCGCCGGACATGAACACAAACGAGCAGACCATGGCTTGGATCATGGACACCTACTCGATGCACATGGGCCGGACGGTGACGAGCGTGGTGACGGGCAAGCCGATCAACATCGGCGGCTCGCGCGGGCGCTTGGAGGCGACGGGGCGCGGCGTGCGCGTGATGTGCGATGAGAGCCTGCGCTACCTGAACATCCCGGTGGATGGCTGCCGCATCGTGATCCAGGGCTTTGGCAACGTGGGGTCGCACAGCGCGCGGCTGCTGGCCGAGGGCGGCTACAAGATTGTGGGCATCGCGGAGAAGGACGGCGGCCTGTATAACCCGAACGGCATCGATATTCACCAGCTGATCGAGTACAAGTATCGCAACGGGACGACGCTGGGCTTCCGCGGCGCAGAGGCGATGCCGAGCGATGAGCTGTTTGTGTCTGATTGCGACATCCTGATACCGGCGGCGACGGAGAACGTGATCACGAGCCGCAATGCGGACAAGCTGAAGGCGCGCATTGTGGTGGAAGGCGCGAATGGCCCCACGACGGCCGTGGCCGATGAGATTCTTGCCGAGAAGCGCATCTTTGTGGTGCCGGATATCCTGGCCAACGCGGGCGGCGTGACGGCGAGCTACTTTGAGTGGGTGCAGGATCGGCAGGGCTACTTCTGGAAGGAAGCCGTGGTCAACGAACAGCTGGAGGCGATTCTGCGCGACAGCTTTGACGACGTGGTTCGCTATGCCGAGGCGCATAACGTGAACAATCGCATTGCGGCGTACATGCTGGCGATTGATCGCGTGGCGTT
>JAJYBT010000197.1 GCA_021778875.1 Acidobacteriota bacterium
CAGCATTGCCCAGAGGATAAAACTTTTCTTCCCTGCCCTCGCAGCTGTAGCCGTGCGCCTCATATAGACGTATCGCGCCGGCGTTCCGGGCGTCCACGTGCAACCACAACACTTCCGCATCAGCGGCGAGTGCCGAGTCCTCGACCCGGCGCAGCAGTTCGCCGCCCACCCCTTGCTTGCGATACTCCGGCAGAACCTCGATGGTTGCAATGTAGGCTGCGATGCCGGCAGCCTTTCCGGTCCACTCGACAACGGCAAATCCTGCCATCCCGCCATCCTCCTCCGCAATCCATGTTGCCGAGGTGGAGCGGCGGACAAGACGCTGCATATAGCCGCGGCCAAAGCGCAGTGGCGGCTTGAAGCAGATCTCCTCGATCGCGTAGAGCGCTGCAAAATCATCGGGCGTGTAGAGGCGGTACTGCATACCCTCACTCAATGCAAAGCCAAAGCACAAAGCCATCCTCGCAGCGAGGATGGCTCTGTGCAATGCAGGCGAGTTGCCGTTGCTAGACCTTTGCTTCCAGGTCGCGGATGACGCTGAAAAAGCGCTCGTCAAGTCGGCGGTTGGTGGCGATGGCTTCCTTGATGGTGATGTCGGTAATCTCAGTGCCGTGCAGCACGGCGATGCGGCCCCACTTGCTCTGATGGACCATGTCGATGGCGTGCAGGCCATAGCGCTGGCCGAGCAGCCGGTCATATGCCGTGGGAACGCCGCCGCGCTGCGTATGACCCAGATTCACTGAGCGCGTCTCAAAGCCGGTCTTCTTTTCAATCAGGTCAGCCAGCGCCTCGCCAATGCCCGACAGCCGCACGTGGCCAAAGGAATCGACTTCCTGTGAACCGACGACCTGGCCCACCTCGGGCAGATGGCAGCCCTCGGCCACCACAACCACGCCGTAGTGCTTGCCGTGATCGTAGTTGTACTTGAGCAGGGCGCAGACGTGATCGATATCAATCTCCTGCTCCGGAACCAGCACAACATGCGCGCCGCCGGCGATGCCGGAGGCATAGGCGATCCAGCCTGCGTCGCGGCCCATCACCTCAACCACCACCACCCGGTTGTGCGAGTCAGCGGTGGTGTGGATGCGATCAATCGCCTCAGTGGCGATGGAAACAGCCGTGTCAAATCCAAAGGTGGCGTCAGTGCCGTTGATGTCGTTGTCGATTGTCTTGGGCACTCCCACGCTGGGCACGCCATTCTCGCTCAGAAACAGCGTGACCGACTGGGTGTCGTCGCCGCCTAGAGCGATCAGCGCATCAATCTTGTTGGTCTTCAGAACCTCCTGGACCTTCTCGATGCCGCCGGGAATCTTTTTCACATTGGTGCGCGACGAGTGAAGGATGGTGCCGCCCTTCAACTGGATACCGTCGGTATTTTCCAGGGTCAGCGGGATCCAGTTGTTGTCGAGCACGCCGCGCCAGCCGTTTAGAAAGCCGATGAACTCATCGCCATAAATCTGGATTCCTTTTCTCACGGCCGCATAGATCACCGCATTCAAACCGGGGCAGTCGCCGCCACCGGTCAACAAAGCAACTCGCATCGTAAAGTCTCCTGATCAAATTCGCGCGGCCATGCGGGCCGGCTGGGAACGACTCCCTGGACTGTGGGTCAAGACAGGCAAAACGACGGGCTTGACACCTTAACCAGTGTACTCCGCTGCTGTAAAGTGGCGGCGTGACGGCTCTCACTTTCAGCGAAGTTTGTGCGCGCATTTCATTTCAGTGTTGGGAACTGGCGGCCGGGGTGATTCAATAGGATGGTATGCCCGGAACCGGTGCCTTGTTGTTGCTGGCCTTTGCCAGCCTGGTCGTTGTTGTGCTGCTCGTGCTGCTCCAGTTAACCCGGCTGGGATTCCTGGTGCGCTCGACTATTCCCGACCGGCCGCGACGCCGCATGTTCATCGCCTCTGTTTCGTTCTTTATCACCTTCCTGGGCGTACGGCTGCTGGTCAGCCTGGTAATTCACAATCACGGGCCATTTGAATGGGTGACAGTGCGTGGCACTCACATTCACCACCTGGTCTGGGGCATTCTCATTCTGCTACTGGTGGGCTACGGCTGGCTCCTGGACCTGGGACGGTCCCATTCGCCGCTCTCCATCTTTTTCAGCCGGCTCATGTCGGTGAGCTACGGCGTGGGCGCGGCCCTCACCCTGGACGAGTTCGCTCTCTGGCTGAATCTGGAACCCGACGCCTACTGGTCCCGCGCCGGGCGCTTGAACATCGATGCCGTGATTCTGTTCGGCAGCATTCTTGCCGTGGGCGCATGGGGCGCGCCGTTCTTCCGCGGGCTGCAGCGCATGTGGAGCAAGCGCGGCCTGTTCAGCCGCGAGCCAGGAATGCTGACTTCGCCTATTCGCCGCGTGCGGTTGCTTCGTCCGCGTAAAGTTCGTCGATCAGGGCCCCGTATCGCTCCTTGATGACGCGCCGCTTCAGCTTCATCGATGGCGTTAGCTCGCCGGACTCCTGCGTCCACTCCTCGGCCACCAGCCGGAACCGCTTGACGGTTTCAAAGTTGGCCAGGCCCGCGTTCACCTCACGCACAAGCTCTCCGTACTGGGCGACGACTCGGCTGTCGGCGATCAGATCTTTGCGCGACCCAGCCTCAATTCCATTGCGCCGGGCCCACTCCTCGAGTGCGGCAAAGTTGGGGGAGACAAGCGCAGAGATAAACTTGTGCTTGTCCCCGACCAGAGCCGCCTGCCCCACCAGAAGACTGGTCTTCAGCTTGTTTTCAATGGGCTGCGGCGCCACCAGCTTGCCGCCGGAGGTCTTCAGCAACTCTTTCTTGCGGTCGGTGATGAACAGAAACCCATCCGCATCCACATGCGCAATGTCGCCGGTAAGGAACCATCCCTCCGCATCAAAACACTCGGCATTGGCGGCAGGCTTTTGCCAGTAGCCTGCAAACACCGCCGGTCCCCGCACCAGCAACTCGCCATCTTCGGCAAATTTCAACTCCACATTGGGCAACGTCCTGCCCACCGAGCCCATGCGCTGGCTGATGGGCGAGTTGAGAGCGATCACCGGCGAGGTCTCCGTCAGGCCGTAGCCCTCCCAGACCGCGATTCCTGCCGAAGCAAACCATTGCGCGGTTTCGATGCCCAGCGGCGCGCCCCCGGAAACGAAGACCTTGACCTGTCCCCCAAAGGCCTCGCGCACCTTGCCGTAGACCAGCTTCCAGGCAATCTTCCATGCAAGCGACGAGGGACGGCCGCCCGCATACACCTTGTCGCGATGCCGCGCGCCCACGCGCAGCGCCCAGGCCAGCATCCGCCGCTTGAAGGGCGACAGCGATGCGCGCCGCTCCACCTCCTGGCGGATCTTCTCGTAGACGCGCGGAACGCCCACAAACACCGTGGGCCGGATTTCGCGCACCGCCTGCGGCAGCCTGTCAAACTGCGAGCAATAGGCCACCTGCGCGCCGCAGGCATACATAACATAGTCCAGCGCGCGGGCTGTGATGTGCGAGAGCGGCAGAAACGAGATGCAGACGTCCGACGAGTTGAAGGGAAACTCGCGAACAGCAAAATTCTGGTTGGACGCTATGTTGCCGTGCGTAAGCATCACGCCCTTGGGCTCGCCGGTCGTTCCTGAAGTATAGATGAGGGTGGCCAGGTCCTTCGGCTCGACTGAGCGCACCAGCGCGTCAAACACCGGATCGCGTCCAGCGCCGCGCGCATCGGCCCCGGCTAGCACCTCGCTGAAGGCGATAGCTCCCTCCGGCGGCGCGGCCGAATCCATGATCAGAATCCGCTCGAGCTGCGTCTGTTCCTGCACGGCGTTCAGCTTGTCAAACTGCTGGCGGGTGGAGACCACCGCGATGCGGCAGCCCGCATCCTGCACCAGCACCGCAATCTGCTCGCCCGTCAGCGTGGGATAAATCGGCACGTTCGCCGCGCCGATGGCCAGAGAGGCAAAGTCCGTGACGGCCCACTCCCAGCGGTTCTCGCTGATCAGCGCGATGCGGTCGCCTCTCTTTGCCCCCCAGCCGAGAAAGGCCTCGGCAAGCCGGCGCACGCGCTGGTAGATCTGGTCGGACGAGATGGGTTGCCACTGGCCGAACTCATCCTGCCACAAAATGGCGCGCGGGTTGGCTACGGCGGTTACACGGCAAAAGAGGTCATTGATAGTGGAAAGCGGCGCGGTCGATGTCATCTTATTATGAACGGAATTGCGGTCAGCCCGGAATTGCTGCCAACCGAGAGTGTACCAGCGCGCAGCACACAAGGTGAACACCAATATCTGCGGGCATATTGGAGCGCTCAAAACCGTCTGGCGTCACGCCGTGAAACATCCCCTTGCATACTTATGCAATTCTTTTGTATATTTATGCATGCGCGGCTGCCAACCGGGAGCCGCGCTTTGGATTGAAACGCAAACAGCCATGAAGTTCCAGAGACACAACGCGATACGGGAGTTGGTGGCGCACTCGCTCGTGGCCAATCAGGACGAGTTGCGCCGCAAACTGCGCCGTCGCGGCTTTGAGGTCACCCAGGCCACGCTTTCGCGCGATATCCACGAGCTGCGCCTCTCCAAGGGGCCGGGCGGCTATTCCCTTCCCGGCGCCAACGGCAACAACGGAACCGCCGTCGTGCCGGATGACGCGCCGCCTTCGGTTGCAGAGGTCCTGGAGAGCTTTGGCCTGCGCGTGCGCCAGGCGATGAATCAGGTCATCGTCGGAACGGTGATGGGCGGAGCCCAGCCCGTGGCCGCTGCGCTTGACCATGAAGGATGGCCCGAGGTGCTGGGCACCATCGCCGGCGACGACACGGTGCTGGTGATCTGCCCCGACCCGCGCAGAGCCGGCGAAGTGGAAGCCCGGCTGAGGACGATGTTGGAGTCATGAAGCAAACAGTACAAACAGCGGTTGCAGGAGTCACAGGTTACGCGGGCGCGGAGCTGGCGCGGCTGCTGCTCCATCATCCCCGCCTCAAAGGGACGCCTCCGGTCTTTGCGGGCCGTCTTGACGAGAAGGATGCGGCACGCGGCGGTCTTTCGCTCACCGAGATACACCCACAACTGGCCGACAACAACGGCAGCAGCGCGCTGAGGCTTGAACAGTTTTCCTGGGAACTGCTGGCCGAGCGCGGAGTGGACGTGCTGTTCCTCGCAACCCCGCACGAGCAGTCGCGCGCGTGGGTTCCCGAGGCTCTCGCACGCGGCATGCGTGTCGTTGACCTCAGTGGCGCATGGCGCTTGACTGAAGCGGCAAACCGCGCCATCTATGCCTTCAACGACGACGGCACGGAGCAGGCCGCGGCGACACAGGCCCAGGCAGTCTACGGAATGCCGGAGCTGCATCGCGCGCAGATCGCTTCCGCGCGTCTGGTGGCAAATCCCGGCTGCTATGCCACATCCGTGATTCTTGCGCTGCGCCCGCTCGTTGCTGCCGGGCTGGTAGACCTCAGCGCGGGCATCGTCGCCGACGCAAAGAGCGGCGTCAGCGGCGCAGGCAAGGCGCCCACGCCCAAGACTCACTATATGTATGCCGCGGACAACCTTTCGGCATACGGCGTCTTTACGCATCGTCATACTGGCGAGTTGCTGGAGCAGATTGGCATCCGTGCAGACGAGATTGTTTTCACGCCGCACCTGCTGCCCATTCCCCGCGGCATCCTGTCCACGATTTATGTGCGCTTCAACTCGCCGCAGACGCGGCCCGCCGTCGCGCGCATCTACCACGACTTTTTTGCAGGCAGCCCAATGGTGCGGCTCTATGACAGCGCGCTCCCGCAGATTCAGCATTCCATCAGAACCAATTACGCTGACATTGGCTTCCAGCTCTCCGCGAATGGCCGTCGCGCGGTCATCGTCAGCTGTCTCGATAATTTATTGAAGGGCGCGTCAGGACAGGCCGTGCAAAACCTCAACATCATGTGCGGATGGAACGAAGCAGAGGGGCTCGAATGAAGTACGTTGTCAAACTGGGTGGAGCGGGCCTCGAGTCTCCCGCATTGCTCGATGGCTGCAC
>JAJYBT010000198.1 GCA_021778875.1 Acidobacteriota bacterium
CGGCATCGGTGGCGCCGGCCCGGAGCGCCAGCGAGACGGTATCGGCGGCCAGGGATTCGAGGTTGAGGGTGGTCTCGTTGAGCGGGGGAGCGGCGTTGCGCATGGCTCAACAGTAACAAAACGGTGCGCGGGCATGCTGCGCCGGCTGGACGAGCCCGCCGCGGGCCGCAAGCTTTCAGCGGTTCCGACGGAGACAAAAACGGAGAGCCCCGATCATGACGGGCAAGGGCAGCGGGAGAGCTTGCGGGAGGTTGCACGCGGGATATTCGGCGACTGGCGCGAAACGCTCCGCGAGCGCAGGCGAGAACTTGAAGGCGGGGTGGGAAACTGCCGTTCTACGCGGTCAGGCGTTCCAGTTGCTCGGGTTTGACGATGGTGAGGCTGGTGCCTTTGATCGTGATCCACTGGTCGCGGCGGAACTGGTTGAGGAGGCGGGTGACGGTTTCGCGCGAGGTGCCCGCCATGTTGGCGATCTCCTCGTGAGTGAGGGCCATGGTGAAGCGCATCTCGGGCTTGCCATTGGCTGCCGAGCGGCCCCAGTCGAGGAGCAGACGCGCCAGGCGGCCAGCCGCGGAGCCTGAAAGAGCCAGCCGATTGGCGTCATGAAAGACGGTCATGTACTCGCCGGAGAGCGCCTGGGCGGCGTGCATGGAGGCGATGCCGTGCCGGCCGAGAAACTCAACGAACTCCTGTTTGCGAATGGTCTTCACCTGGCAGGGCTCGATGGCCTCAGCGGTGACCTCGTGGGGAACGTTGGCGAGAACGGCGCTGAGGCCCATGACATCGCCGGGACCGGCGATCTTGAGAATCATGGTCTTGCCGTCGCGGGAGGTCGAGGAGATCTTGACCTGGCCGAAGCAGATGACGAAGACATTGCGCGCGGCATCGCCCTCGGAAAACAGCTTGGCGCCGCGGGCATGACTCATCATGATCCCGATCCGATCAAATTCCGTCAACGCCTCGGGGGTCAAATTACAGAACATCCGCAAATGCCGGTGCTCGCAATTGAGACAATCTTCCGGAGGGTGATGAGAATGGAGTGAAGCCATACCAATACCGTGGGGCTAGTCGCTAGGGAAAGTATAGCGCAATTCCAATCGTGGAGGACCGGAGATTCCTCGCAGAACAGCGCGAAGGTTGGGGTTGTGACGGCGGAGGAGGCATCAGGCGTGGGCTGCGCCGGCAACGTTGCGGCGAACCGGGGTGACGCGGGTCATGCAACAGGTGATGTAGGCGCGGGAGACCTCGCGCGCGAGCTCCTCCAGGAGCCGCATGCGCAGGGGCGGATGGCTTTTAAAGGCCTGCTGAAGGGCTTCAATGGGCAACAACAGCACCGAGCCGGGGGAGATGGCGGTCAGCGTGCAGCCGTGATGTCCGTCTCCGAGCGCGGCAGCCAACTCCACGAGATCGCCTGGCCGGGACGATCCGAGGGTCACGCGCGTCTGCAGCCGTTCCGCTTTGCGGACAAACTCGCCTGACACGATGACATAGAGCCCTTTACAGGCGTCGAACTGCTGGAAGACCGATTGCCCGGCGGCGATGTTGATGCTGCGGGATGTGCCGGCCAGGAGCTGCGCAGCCTCCGGCGGACACTCCAAGAGCTCGGCCAGCGGATGGGCAGCCGCCGCGGCCAGACGTTCCACTTGTTTTTCAAGCCGATTGTTGGTCATCTTGCCTGCCGTGTGCCGGGTTCTTGCAACTTGCGCTCTCAGCTTGCGCTGCTCCCAATTCCGTGTTGAGCGATTTGCCGGAGTGCAGGGCAGGTGGTGAAGCTTGCGCTGCCGCGCACGATCCATATCTCAACTCCATTTCGTTTTGTGTTTGCTGCCGGCCGTTGCAACGGTGCGGCAGCTCCTTTTCAGTCCTCATTTTCCCGGGGGTATTTTCCGGTGCAAGCTACGACGCCAGACCTGCCGCTGGAGTGTATGAGCCTTCCGGCTCGGAGCAGCGTGCATGGCGAGCATCAAGCCCACGCAGCAAGAGCAACTTCAGAGCCCACATTGCCGGCGGCGGTAACAGGTGGAACGCAGAGAACCGGGACGCGCGACCGGGAAAGCAACGCGAAAGCCGTGCCGTGAGGGCCCGGGGTTTCGCTGGCTCGCTTGACTCCCGCAACAAGAATGCAGGGATGATTCTCGTGAATGGCATCGGCCACGGCATCGACGGGATTGCCGTCCTTGACCAGACAGCGCACCTGAACCATGCCCTGGAAGCGAATTCCCTGATCTTCCATCACGGTGCAGGGATTGAGGCCGGCGGCCTTTTCAGCCGGTGTGCGCACATGCAGCGCAAGCAGTGGCCGGTTGAATGTTTCTGCGAGCGAGGCTGCCGTGGCGGCAGCTTCAGCCGCAGCCTCATTCCGCTCAACGGCCAACAGCACAGGACCGCCGGGCGCAGGCCGGCAGGGGCCGGCGTTCCAGTCGGCTGCAACGGCCAGGACCGGGCAGGGCGCAAGACGAACCAGGCGTTCGGCAATGGCGCCGACAATAATGGGACCGACGCCCTCCATGCCCCTGGTTCCAATGACGATGAGGCCGGCGTCGTACTGCCGGGCCACATCCACCAGCATCTCGGCTACAGTGCCCTGCCGCACCTCGGAGTGGCTATAAATACCGTCGCGAATCAGATCGCCGGCCAACTGGTCCAGCACCTTGCGCGCGGTCTCGGTCATGCGGCTCAGCACGCTGCCGGGAACCGCGTCCACCGCGGCATACTCGATCGGATCGAGGCCGTGCGCGAGCACGATCCGCGCTCCATAGTGGGTCGCCAGCTTGCGGGCATACTCCAGCGCTGCTTCCGCCCGGCCTTCCAGGTCTGTTGCGACCACGATGGTCTTTAAACCTTTATCAAAGCCCATAGGTGTCTCCCTGTCGTTGCCGCCAGAACGTACTGATCGGATGTTCAGTGTGCGCCACAGAAAAACCCGGGGCAGTGACCCCATTCACCTCCGGATGTGATTTAAATCACATCGCACAAGGTATTGATTCTGCAAGGGAACGGGAGGGCACGATGCGGGCGGCCGGGACGGCAGGCCGGAATGGACGGGATGGAGCCCGGGGCCGGCGCCGCAGCGGGGGAAGAGCCGCCTTGCCGGCGTCCCGGCCCATTCGGCGGGACGAGCGACGATTTTGGCCCGGTTCAGGCTGTACATTGAGCGGTCCAATGCGCTACCGTGGGCGCGATATGAAAATTTTCAGTTTGCGGCACTTCTCTTCCCTTCTTGCCTTAACAATTGCAGCGACGGCGGTACAAATTGAGGCTCAAGGGCCTGTACCCGATTCGTCCGCGATTGAAGCGCAGGCGCATGACCTGCTTTCCAAGCTCACATTGGAGCAGAAGGTTGACCTGCTTGGGGGCACCGATCACATGTACACGCGGCCGATTTCATCGATCAATCTGCCGAGCTTCAAGATGTCGGATGCCTCAGTGGGGGTGCGCACGTGGGGCCCGACCACGGCGTACGCATCCGGAGCGTCGCTGGCTGCGAGCTGGGATCGGGAGCTTGCGCGCAAGGTGGGCGAGGCTCTGGGCCGCGATGCCCGCGCCCGGGGCGTCAACTTCCTTCTCGGTCCGGGGGTGAACATTGCGCGTTCGCCGGTTGCCGGGCGGGATTTCGAGTACCTCTCCGAGGATCCGTACCTTAACTCGGAGCTTGTGGTGCCCTATATTGAGGGCGTGCAAGCGGAGGGGGTGGTCGCGACGGTCAAGCACTATGCGCTCAACAATCAGGAGTTCAACCGTCACAACGCGAGCTCCGACGTGGACGAGCGCACCATGCGGGAGATTTATCTGCCGAGTTTCGAAGCCGCGGTTACCAAAGCCCACGTAGACGCGGTGATGAACTCCTACAACCTGGTGAACGGGACGCATGCCACGCAGAACGACTTTCTGAATCTGAAAGTGCTCAAGGGAGAGTGGGGTTTCCAGGGCATTCTCATGTCGGACTGGGATGCGACCTATGATGGCATTGCGGCGTGCAACAACGGGCTCGATCTGGAGATGCCGAGCCCCAAGTTTATGAACGCGCAGAACCTGCTTCCCGCGGTTCAGGCGGGCCAGGTGAAGGAGTCTACGATAGACGACCACGTGCTGCGGCTGCTGCGCACGGAGCTGCGCTATGGCTTCACGACGCGTCCGCAGTTTGATGCCGCCGACTCCACCTATTCCGTGGCCGACCGGCCGCTCGCGCTTGAGGAGGCGCTTGAGAGCATCACGCTTCTGAAAAACGAGGGCAAGATTCTTCCGCTCGATCCTGCAAAGATCACGAAGATCGCAGTCATCGGTCCTGACGCCTACCCCGCGATTCCGGGCGGTGGAGGATCGTCGGAGGCGCATGCTTTTGCGCCGGTCAGCATCCTCACGGGCATCGCGAACCTGCTTGGCCCGGATGCGCACGTATTCTACAGCCCCACAATGCCGGTCACCGACGCGGAGAAGAAGGCGGTTGCCGAGGCGGACATCGTGATTGTTGCGGTGGGCTTCAACGCCAAGGCTGAAGGCGAGGGCCACGACCGCACCTTCACGCTGCCTGCCGGTGAGGATGCGCTGGTGGAGCAGGTGGCGGCAGCCAACCCGCGCACGGTGGTGCTGCTTACCGGCGGAGGCGGCATGGACGTGAGCCGCTGGCTGGACAAGGTTCCCGCGCTGGTGCACCTCTATTACCCGGGCCAGGAAGGCGGCACGGCGGTTGCGCAGATTCTGTTCGGCAAGCATGACCCGGAGGGCAAACTGCCGGTCAGCTTCGATCGCAGCTGGGAGACGAACCCGTCGGCGAAGTGGTACTACGGGGATCCCAAAGACAACACCATGCTGCACACCCCGGGGACCAACGGCAGGCCGGTTGACTACACCATCGAGCACATCCATTACGGCGACAAGCTGATGGTGGGCTATCGTTACTGGACGACGACCGGTCAGCACCCGCTGTATCCGTTCGGCTACGGCCTGAGCTACACCACATTCGAGTTCTCGAATCTGGAGGCTCCGCCGACGGTAGAGATGGGCAGCATCGATCCCAACGGCGTTGCGGTCAGCTTTGATGTGAAGAACACCGGCGCAGTGGCCGGCGCCGAGGTTGCCCAGCTTTATGTTTCCGATCCATCGGCCAAGGCGGATCGGCCGGAGCGCGAGCTGAAGGGATTTGCGAAGGTGCGTCTGGCGCCGGGCGAGAGCCGGCATGTGACGCTGACCCTGGATGCGCGCGCGTTCAGCTACTGGGATGAAGCCGCGCACAAATGGACGATCGATCCCGGCAAGTTTGTGGTTCGCGTGGGCGATTCCAGCGAAGACACACCGCTCAGCGCCGGCATCGACCTGCACTAAACGACTGGCAGCAGCGGCCTTGAGTCCAGCCGCGATGCGGGGGCAGACACCCGCGCCGCCGCTGGAAGCAGGGTCGATTGACAAATCGCACCCAAAGAGAAAACCGACCCGGAGAGGAACCAAACATGTTGAAGCGCATCATTTCCGCATTGGCATTCATCGCAATTGTTTATGCAGCCACGCCGGCCTGTGCCGAATCCGCGCCTGATCCGGCGTGGGTGGGAACCTGGGCCGCATCGCCTATGCAGGCTGAAGGACTCAGCTTCCACCTTTTTTCCAACGTGACAATGCGCGAGATCGTTCATGTTTCGGTGGGCGGCGAGAAGATCCGCCTGCGTTTCACCAACGAATTTGGCACCGACCCGCTCACCATTGAAGACGCGCACGTGGCGTTGAGCGCGGGCGGCGGCGCTACTGAGCCAGGCACCGACCACGCGGTTACGTTCGGCGGAGCTTCCTGGTTCAACATTCCGCCCGGGGGCGCGATCTTTTCCGATCCGATAGCCATTGGCGTTGCGCCGCTCTCGAACCTGGCGGTCAGCTTTTACCTGCCGGCGCAGATCATGCGCGCGGAGACGTATCATGCCTTCGCCGACCAGGACAATTACGTGGCGGACGGGCACTCGCCTTCCGCGCCG